>CAZPNN010000077.1:0-16860 GCA_964587605.1 uncultured Chromatiaceae bacterium | reverse complement strand
GCAAACGTTGGCAGTGCTGCCGTGATGCTGTCGAGGCGATCGAGCACCCCGCCGTGGCCAGGAAACAGGTGGCCACTGTCCTTCAGGCCCACACTGCGCTTGAACATGCTCTCGGTCAGATCGCCAACGACCGACAGGGCGGCAATTCCCAGGCCGATCGGCACCATGAAGGCCATCGGCAGGCTAAGGATGATGCTGCCGGCGGCAGCCACCAGCCCTGAAAGCACTACGCCACCGATGAGCCCTTCCCAGGTCTTGCCTGGACTCACGTGGGGTGCCAGCTTGATGCGGCCGAATCGATGACCGGCAAAATAGGCGCCAACGTCTGCTGCAAAAACGATGCAAAGCGCCAACAACAAGAGTTCCGGGCCCTGTTGCGGAACCCGCAGGATGGCAACGATGGAGAGCCAGGCAGGAACGAGCACGAAGAGGCCGGCAATGGCGGCGATTCCGGGTAACACCGGTGTCGGATAGCGCAGAATCCAGACAAAAGCGAGCGCCCACCACAGCAGCGCGATCCACAACACGACTGGCAAGCCAATCACTCCCGGCACCAGCCAGGCGAAGCCGGCCATGAAAAGCGCAACGCCGGCCACGTAGCCGCCACGAGCCAGGGGCAGTTGCCAGCCGACGAACGCCGACCACTCCCACGCTCCCAGCACCATCAGTACCGCGCTGGCTGATATGACCACCCATAGGGGCGCAACGAACAACAGGAGCAGCAAGCCGATCAACAGCGGAACGGCTGTGAGCACGCGCTGCCTCAGCTGACTCATGATTTGGAGCGACCCGTTGTGGTGGCCTCGAATTCTATTCGGCGACCGCCTCTAGCTGATCGCCGGTCTGATCGCCGGTCTGGCCGAAGCGGCGTTGCCGCTGACTGAAGCAGTCGAGGGCATGGGCTATCTGGTCATCACCGAAATCGGGCCACAGCGTGTCAGTGAAACACAATTCGGTGTAGGCACGATCCCACAACAGAAAATTGCTGACGCGCTGTTCGCCACCGGTGCGAATCAGCAGGTCCGGCGACGGTAAGCCGGCGAGTGCACGATGTCGGTCGATAACGGCTTCGTCAATATCGGCAGGATCGAGAGCACCCGAGCGCACTTTCTGGCTGATACGACGCGTTGCCTGAACCATGTCCCACTGGCCACCGTAGGCAATGGCCAGAACCAGGGTCATGCGTGAATTGGCGGCGGTCCGGGCTTCAGCGTCTGCCATCCGCTTGCGAAGAATCGTAGGGAGGCTCTCCCGGGCGCCAATGAAACGCAGCTGAATGCCGTTTTCATGAAGGGTTTCCACCTCGCGCTGTAGAACTTCGACGAACAGGCGCATCAAGGCATCCACCTCGCTAGGCGGGCGCTTCCAGTTCTC
The DNA here is from genome assembly GCA_964587605.1 of uncultured Chromatiaceae bacterium. GTDB lineage: Bacteria > Pseudomonadota > Gammaproteobacteria > Steroidobacterales > SHZI01. Next base: position 15,486 of record CAZPNN010000077.1, on the reverse strand, counting down.
ACTACTGAAGGCGAACAGCGTGAGCACCTTCACGTCGAACTCGGCGCAGACCTTGACCACCGCCCGGGCAGATTTCACGCCCGCCCGATGGCCCGCATGACGCGGTTTCCCGTTCCGCGTTGCCCAACGGCCGTTACCGTCCATGATGATCGCAACATGGGTCGGTCGAACCGGCCGGTTGTCGCCGCTGCTGGTCATGAAGTCCCGTCCTCGATCCTGCACGAGATAATACCTAGAACTCCATGACTTCTTTTTGTTTTTCTTCGGAAATCCGGTCAATTTCTGCCACGTACTTGTCTGTCAGGTCCTGGATCTGCTGGGCGCCCTGCCGCTCCAGGTCCTCATTAATCAGCTTTTCCTTCAGCGCTTCCTTCACGTCCGTCATGGCGTCACGCCTGACATTGCGAACCGCCACACGCCCGAGCTCCGCTTCCTGCTTCACAAGCCGCGCGAGGTCCCGGCGTCGCTCTTCAGTCAGCACCGGCAGGGGGACGCGGATTACCGTGCCGGCCGTCACCGGGTTGAAGCCCAGGTTGGCGCTCATGATGGCCTTCTCGATGACGCCAACCATGCCCTTCTCCCAGGGCGTGACCGTCAGGGTGCGGGCGTCCTCGATCGCGATATTCGCTGTCTGCGAAAGCGGCACGCTGCTACCGTAGTAATCCACCATCAGATGCTCCAGCAGGCTGGGATGGGCCCTGCCAGTACGGAGTTTACGTAATGCCTGGCCCAATGCTGTGACGCATTTAGCCATACGCTGATCGGCATCCTGACGAATTTCGTTGATCACGCTTCCCCTCCGCCCCGCTAGCCGGTCACCAGCGTCCCGACGTCTTCACCCCGCGCGAGCCGCAGAAGTTCACCCGCCACCTGCAGGTTGAAGACCCGGATCGGGACATTGTTTTCGCGGCACATGACCACGGCTGTGGTATCCATCACATTAAGCTTGTCGTTGATCACCCGATCGAAGGTCAGGCGGTTGTAGCGCGTGGCTTGCCGATCCTTGAGAGGGTCAGCCGTATACACGCCATCAACCTTGGTGCCTTTGGCCAGCACGTCGGCGCCAATCTCGATGGCCCGAAGCGCGGCGGCCGTATCGGTGGTGAAAAACGGATTGCCGGTGCCCGCGGCGAAGATGGCAACCCGTCCCTTCTCCACATGGCGGATGGCGCGGCGGCGTATGTAGTCTTCGCTGACTTCATGAATCTGCAGTGCTGACATCACGCGGGCGTGAACCCCAACCCGCTCCAGCCCATCCTGCAGGGCGAGTGCATTGATGACCGTGGCCAGCATGCCCATGTGGTCGCCCGTGACGCGATCCATGCCTGCCCGCGCCAGGCCGGCGCCGCGAAAGATATTTCCGCCACCGATCACGATGGCAAGCTGGATGCCCAGCGCCCCGACGTCCTTGATCTCACCGGCAATGCGGGAAAGCACATCGGGATCGATACCGTAGTCACCGTTTCCCATCAGCGCCTCACCGCTGAGCTTCAGCAGGATGCGCCGGTAGAGCAGACGTTCCTCGTTCATGAGCGAAAAACCGTGCGGGAAGCGGAGGATGGCAGGGTCAAAGCTCGGGGGATTCTACCGGATTATTCATAGCAGCTACCGCGTCGGCAATGTTTTCCGACTTCTTCTCGATTCCCTCGCCAACCTCAAGCCGCACGAACCGATGGATGCTGGCGCCCCGATCCTTGAGAAGCTTGGCGACGGAGGTGTCCGGATCCTTGACGAACGGCTGGCCGACCAGCGCAATTTCATTCAGGTACTTGCGCAGGCGCCCCTCCACCATCTTGGCCACAATCTCCGGTGACTTGCCTTCACCGGCAGCCTGCTCGCCAAGGATGCGGCGCTCATTGGCACGCAAAGACTCAGGCACATCGTCAGGGGACAGATATTGCGGGCTGCTGGCGGCAATATGCATGGCCAGGTCCTTGCCCAGCTCGACATCGCCACCACTAACGTCCACCAGAACGCCAATCCGGGTGCCGTGAAAGTAGCTGCCGAGTTTGCCGGTCGGCCGCATGTACTCAAAGCGTCGAACGCCAATATTTTCGCCAATCTTGGCGACAAGATCACGACGCGCCTCTTCAAGGGTTCCGCCGTCCGGATGCTTGAGCGCCATCAGGGCCGGAACGCTGGCCGGTTGCTCGCGGGCGGCGAGCTCAGTCGCGGCACGGGCAAAACGGACGAAATTTTCATCCTTGGCCACGAAGTCAGTCTCGCTGTTCACTTCAACGATGACCGTAACGTCGCCACCGGGACTGATGGCCGTAAGAATCTGGCCTTCGGCGGCAACACGGCCAGCCTTCTTCTCGGCCTTCGCCTGACCGCGGGTCCGAAGCAGCTCCACAGCGGCCTCGATATCGCCGCTGGAATCGACGAGCGCTTTCTTGCACTCCATCATCCCCGCACCGGTGCGTTCGCGCAGATCCTTTACAAGGGTTGCTGAAATTGACATCAAACGCCCCTGCTCAGGCCTCGGTATCGCCGGAGGCGGCATCGGCGCCAGCGCTCGCGGCATCATCAGCTTTGGCTTCCGCCGTGGCGGGCTTCGGCGCAGGTTCGCGGAGTGCGGCCGTCGCCTTGCGGGGTGCACGCTTCGTGGCGGCGGGACGACGGCCATCAGGCGACGACTTGGGCTTGCCTTCCGCGTCCAACTCAACGAAATCGTCCTCGCCCACTGGGAGGGCCGGGATCGAGGACTTCCCTTCCAGGATGGCATCGGCAATGGCTATGGCATACAGCTCCGCTGCGCGCATGGCGTCATCATTGCCGGGAATCATGTATTGCACGCCATCAGGTGACGAGTTGGTGTCGACGATGCCGATCACGGGAATACCGAGCTTGTTCGCCTCGTGCACGGCAATTTTTTCATGCCCCACATCAATCACGAAAAGCGCGTCTGGTAGCGAAGCCATGGACTTGACGCCACCAAGGCTGCGCTCGAGCTTCTCGCGCTCCCGGCGACGTTCGAGGACTTCCTTCTTGGTCAGCTTGCTGAAGCGGCCGTCCTCTTCCATCGCGTCGAGATCTTCGAGGCGCTTGATGGACTGCTTCACGGTTTTGAAATTGGTCAGCGTTCCGCCAAGCCAGCGGTGGCTGACATGGGGCATACCACAACGGGCAGCCTGGGCCTTCACGGATTCCCGTGCCGATCGCTTCGTGCCGACAAAGAGGATCCGGCCACCGTTTGCGGCCAGTGACCGGATATACGCGGTCGCCTTTCGAAACAGCGGAACCGTGTGTTCCAGGTTGATAATGTGGATGTTATTGCGGGCGCCGAATATGTACGGGCCCATCTTGGGGTTCCAGTACCGAGTCTGGTGGCCAAAATGGACACCGGCCTCAAGCATCTGGCGCATGCTCACGTCAGTCATGGGATCTCCTTTTGAGTCCGGATCCAGAATCCGGACTACAGCATTCGGGTTGGGGCCGCCGCGGTCCCCATCCAGCAACCGGTTCCCGAAAGGGAAGCCGGCACCCAGCCAGATGTGACGGAACGCGTGTGGATTTCATTGCCTCAAGGGCGCGCGCTTTATACCATAGGAAATTAACGGTCACAATGCGATTCCGGCCCCGGATCGCCGCCCCGGATCAAGGCTAAGCCCGAATCAAGGCTAAGGATGAGCATCACGATAAAGACCCCTATCGAGCAGGACGCCATGCGGGAAGCTGGACGCCTGACTGCCGAGGTCCTCGACATGATCGGCCCGCATATTCAACCAGGGGTCACCACGGAGGAACTGGACCGCATCTGCCACGACTTCATCGTCGACGTGCAACATGCCATTCCCGCCCCCCTTAATTACCGGGGGTTCCCCAAATCGATCTGCACCTCTGTGAATCATGTGGTCTGCCACGGCATCCCAGGCGACAAGACGCTCCGGCCGGGGGACGCTATCAACGTGGATATCACCGTCATCAAGGACGGCTTCCATGGCGACAGCAGCCGCATGTTCTTCGTGGGCAAGGGCACGGTCCAAGGCGAGCGCGTGGCACGGGTGAGCCGCGAGGCCCTGTGGCTCGGGATCGAGCAGGCCCGCCCCGGAAAGCGCCTCGGCGACATTGGCCACGCGATCCAGCAACACGTCGAGGCACGGGGGTTCAGCGTGGTGCGTGAATACTGCGGGCACGGTATTGGCCGGGTCTTCCACGAGGACCCCCAGGTACTCCACTACGGTGAGCCCGGAACCGGCCTCGAACTGCGGGAAGGCCTGACGTTCACTATCGAGCCGATGGTGAACGTCGGCAAGCGTCATGTCCGATTATTGCCCGACGGCTGGACGGTGGTGACCCGCGACCACTCGTTGTCCGCACAATGGGAGCACACCGTGCTGATAACCCGGGATGGCTGCGAGGTACTCACCTTGGGCTCGGGCGAACGACGATGAGCGCAGTTGTCGGCCCGGCGCTCAGCATGTCGAACGACACCCGGCAGCTCGCGTCGGGCGTCCTGCAACCCGACGGTTCCGCATTTGACTGGCCGGCAATACGCCGTCTGTTGCAAGCGTCTGGCGATCCGCTACCCATCCTGCGACACGTACTCAGCGCGGGAAACGCGGCCCTCAAGCAGCGCTTCCTGGCCGGCGAAGCCGCTGCTCCTCTTGTGGCTGACCGGGCAGCACTGGTGGACCTGGTCGTCTGCGAGGCCTGGCGCCGCGCCGGAGACCCGGGGCATGCCGACTGTGCGCTGGTAGCGGTTGGCGGCTACGGTCGCGGCGAACTCCATCCGTACTCGGACGTCGACCTCCTGGTCCTGACGCCGCCACGCACCGCACCTCCTCCTCCGGACAGCCTCTCGGATTTTCTCACCCTGCTGTGGGACGCCGGCCTCGAGATCCGGCACAGCGTGCGGAGTGCCGCCGAGTGTGGCCAGGATGCCGGTGAGGACATCACGGTCATCACAACGCTCATGGAAGCCCGGCTGTTGCTGGGCCCCGAAGAGTTGCTGTGGGAAATGCAGGCCGCCACTGCCCCGGCAAAGATCTGGCCGTCGCGGCAGTTCTTTGCGGGCAAGATCCGCGAGCAGCAGACCCGCCACCATCGCTACGACGACACGGCCTACAACCTTGAACCGGACGTCAAGGGCAGCCCGGGCGGACTGCGCGACATCCAGACCATCAGCTGGGTCGCACTTCGCGAGCACGGACGCGGTGATCTGGCGTATCTCGTGAGCCGCAGCTTCTTGAGTCCCGCCGAGCTTCGCCTCCTGCTGCAGGGCCGGGAATTCCTGTGGCGAATCCGCTTTGCCCTGCACCTGCTCACGGGACGTCACGAGGACCGCCTGCTTTTCGACCACCAGGCCCGCATAGCGCAGCTGTTCGGCTATCAGGATGCGTCCTACATGCTTGCGGTCGAGCAACTCATGCAGCGTTACTACCGCACCGTGATGGACTTGAGTCGCCTCAATGAGATGCTGCTGCAGCAGTTCCAGGAGGCGATTCTCCATGATCCCAACGCGGAGCCGGAACCTCTGAACGATCACTTCAGCGCTCACAACGGCTTCCTGCAGGTTGCCGACGATAATGTCTTTGACCGGACACCATCCGCGTTGCTGGAGTTGTTCCTGACCCTGCAACAGCGACCGGAACTGAAGGGTGTCAGTGCCGGAACGATCTCGCTGATACATCGCAGCCTGCACCTGATCGACGACGAGTTCCGGCAGGACCCGCGGAACCATCGGCTATTTCTCCTGATCCTGCGCGCCAAGGACGGCGTCACCGGTGAATTGCGCCGGATGAACCGCTACGGCGTCCTTGGCCGCTATGTGCCCGCATTTGGCCGGGTTGTCGGGCGCATGCAGTACGACCTCTTCCACGCCTACACCGTGGACGAGCACACCCTGTTTGTTGTCAGCAACCTTCGTCGTTTTGCCCTGGACCGTTTCAATCATGAGTTCCCGCGTTGCTCGGAAATCATGCAAGGACTGCCAACCTCGGAGGTTGCGTACCTCGCCGGACTGTTTCATGACATTGCCAAGGGTCGGGGCGGCGATCACTCGGAGCTTGGCGCCATCGATGCGGAATCCTTTGTCCTTGAGCACGGCATGAGCCGCTACGACGCACGACTGGTTGCGTGGCTGGTGCGCAACCACCTCCTGCTCTCGTTGACCGCCCAAAAGCGGGATATCAGCGACCCGGCGGTTATCAGTGAGTTTGCCGGCCAGGTCGGCGATGAAGTTCACCTGGACTATCTTTACCTGCTGACGGTCGCGGACGTACGCGGCACCAATCCGAAGCTCTGGAACTCCTGGAAGGCCCAGCTGTTTGACGAACTGTATGCTCACGCAAAGCGCGCACTGCGTCGCGGACTCGAGAAGCCAGTTGATCGTGATGAGCAAATCGATGAGCGGAAAGCGGCGGCCCGCACCCTGCCCTTGCTGGCCGGCGTGTCGGGCAGCAAGATCGATGAAATGTGGGCGGAGTGGGGCGACGACTACTTCCTGCGTTTCCGCCCGGATGAAATCGCCTGGCACACTCAACTGCTTGCCGGCCGCGAGGACAGGGAAGATCGTGTGCTAGTCGGCGTCCAGGACGAGGCGCCGGGCGCGGGTACATCAATTATGGTCTACGCCCCCCGCGATCGATTCTCTTTCGCGGCAGCTACTGCTGTGCTCGACGAGCTGGGACTGAACATCGCGGATGCCCGTATCATCCGTCTGCGAACCGGGTTCAGCTTGTCCACCTATATCGTGCTCGAGAATGACGGGGAGCAGATTCATGATGATCAACGCCGAAACCAGATTCGCCGTCGCCTGGAACAGGGCATTACGACGGGAGAACAGAAAGCACTGCGCGTGTCACGCCGGCCTCCCCGTCAGGTTCGCATGTTCACGACTCCGACTCTGGTCAGCTTCGCCGGCGACGAGACCAATAACCGTACGGTGATGGAAATCGTTGCCGGCGACCGTCCCGGATTGCTGTGCCAGGTTGGTCAGGTTCTCCGCGATCACCGTGTCGCGATTCAGGCCGCCAAGATTCTGACCGTCGGCGAGCGCGCCGAGGATGTATTTTATGTGACTGACATGGCCGGCGCGCCCTTGATGCCGGAACTTTGCGACCGCCTCAAGGTGGCAGTAACCGAGGCACTCGACAGCACTGCCTGATTTCGGCGCGGCCCGAATACCGCGCTCCCACTCGCCAATCCGGACAGAACCTGTGAACCACGCCAGCATTCAGAACACGATCGAGGCGGCCTTCGACCAAAGGGCGTCGCTGGACCTGCCCAATGCAGCGGCCCCATTGCGTTCAGCCGTAGCTGCGGCCATTCAACTGCTTGACCGCGGCGAAGCACGCGTCGCCGAGAAGTCCAGCCACGGCTGGGTCGTCAATCAATGGCTCAAGAAGGCTGTACTCCTCCACTTCGGTATCGAGCGCAGCGTGCGCATGCCGGCGGGTGTCACGGATTACTACGACAAGGTTCCGCTCAAGTACCACGAATGGACCTCTGAGCGGTTTGCGGCTGCGGGTACTCGCGTCGTGCCAGGCGCCATCGTCCGTCACGGTGCCCACGTGGCAAGCAATGTGGTCCTGATGCCCTCTTTCGTGAATATTGGCGCGTTCGTCGACAGTGGCACGATGGTTGATACCTGGGCCACCGTCGGCAGTTGTGCCCAGATCGGGCGCAACGTCCACCTGTCCGGTGGCGTGGGAATCGGCGGAGTACTGGAGCCGGTTCAGGCTGGCCCAACCGTCATCGAGGACAACTGCTTCATCGGCGCCCGCTCGGAAGTGGTCGAGGGCGTGGTGGTTGAGGAAGGGGCGGTGATTTCCATGGGTGTTTTCATCGGCCAGAGCACCCGGATTTACGATCGGGCCAGAGACGAGGTGTTGTACGGCCGGGTGCCCGCCGGCGCGGTGGTTGTTTCCGGCAGTTTGCCCTCGGACGTTGGCCGTTGCAGCCTGTACTGCGCGGTTATCGTCAAGCGGGTCGATGCGAAAACCCGCGCCAAGGTGTCCCTGAACGAACTCCTTCGCAGCGACTGAGGGGCCCGGACAAAATCATGAACCGTACTCTGGCCCTGGCGATCGAATTGATTCGCCGGCCCTCGGTTACCCCCGACGACGCCGGCTGCCAGGCTATCCTCGGCGCGCGCCTCGCGGCGGCCGGTTTTAGCGTCGAAACCCTGCAGTTCGGCGAAGTCACCAACCTTTGGGCACGCCGCGGCTCCGCCGGCCCGACGCTGTGCTTCGCCGGTCACACCGACGTCGTGCCAGCTGGACCCCGTGGCGAGTGGCAGTCAGGGCCGTTCGAACCTGAAGTGCGTGACGGCATCCTGTACGGCCGCGGAGCCGCCGACATGAAGGCCGGCCTGGCAGCCATGCTCGATGCGACGACCGACTTCGTGGCAGCGAGACCCGACCATCGCGGCTCGATTGCCTTCCTGATCACCAGCGACGAGGAAGGCAAGGCCCAGGACGGCACGAAGCGGGTGATGCAGCGCCTCAAGGAACGCGGTGAGAGCATCGACTGGTGCGTGATTGGCGAGCCATCGTGCGAACAGCGGCTGGGCGATACCATCCGGGTCGGGCGCCGGGGCTCGCTCAGCGGGATCCTCACGATCCATGGCCTGGCCGGTCATGTGGCCTATCCGCATCTGGCGCGCAATCCGATCCAGGCCTTCGCTCCGGTGCTGACGGCGCTCTACGGCAAGGCGCTGGACAATGGCAACGAGTTTTTCCCGCCATCCAGCTTCCAGGTGGTCAAGCTGGAAAGCATCGGTGACGCCGTCAACGTGACGCCCGGATCACTGTCCGCGCGCTTCAATATCCGGTATTCGACAGTGTGGAAACACGAGCAGCTCCGGGAGCACATCGAGGCACTATTCCGGGACCACAAGCTTGAGTACACCCTCGACTGGCACCTGTCCGGCGAACCGTTCCTGACGCCTCCCGGTACTCTGATCAACACCGTGGCGGCCGCGGTGACGAAACTGACCGGCATCGTGCCAGACCGGTCAACCGGGGGCGGCACCTCTGATGGCCGCTTCATCGCGCCAAGCGGCACGCACGTGGTCGAATTTGGTGCCGTCAACGCGACAATTCACAAGCCGAACGAGCAGATCCCTGTCACCGATATAGACACCATGCGGGGTGTCTATCGCGAGATTCTGGAAGGTCTTCTCGGCTGACAATCAGGCGCCAGAGACCTTGCTGGCCGACCGGCTGGGCCGCCAATTGCACACGACCCCGTACATACCCAGGCTGACGACGGCAATCAGCACCCAGGCTGGCATGCTGAGCCCGAGAAACTGCCAGTCGACGCTCGCACATTCTCCGGAGCCCGACAGCACCATGGCGAGGGCCTCCCGCAATGGAAACGACTCGAGCATGAAATCGAGGCCCGGACCGCAGGCAGGAATGCGCTCAGGCGGCAGCGTAGTGAGCCACACGTGGCGACCTGCCACTCCGCCACCAGCGAGGGCGACGAGCGCAAGCAGGGCTCCGTACACGCGCCGGCCCACGGCACCAGCGGGGTGCAGGGCTGCGACCAGAAAAATGCAGCCCAGGGAAATTACGGCCACGCGCTGCAAGATGCAGAGCGGGCACGGCTCAAACCCAAGACCGTGCTGCGCGTACAGCGCGTAGGCCATTAGTCCGGCACACGCAAGGGCGCCCAGGGCATTGGCGAGACGGGTATTCATCAAACGCTCCTGATTTGATTGCCGGCTTCAGGCGGCCGAGGCTACCCGGTCGCGCAGGTAATTGGGGTGGGCGTCCGCCGGTAATACGACCTGGCCCGCCAGAAACCGTGACTGGGCCAATCGTGCCACATCGACCGCCGACGGCAATTGCCCGGGTTCAACGGCGGTGAGGCGGGTCCGCAGCCGGTCGGTAAGTTCCGGGTATGCGGACCAGCCCGGCCCGACTGCCAGAAATGTACCCTGCACCGGCAGCTTAACGGCATCAGGCCGCAACAAGGCATCCGCAGCTACTGCCCGCACACCGTGCTCAGCGTCCCTGCCATACACGCCGAAGTACACCTCGCCAATACGCGCATCGAGGCAACAAGCCACGGCGTCGGCGCTCGTATTCTGGATAGCGCCCGCGGCAAGCGCTGCCAGCGTTGAGACGGGGCAGAGTGGCAGGCCACGGGCATACCCGAGAGCCTGCGCGAGTGCGACAGCAACACGAACGCCCGTAAAACTTCCCGGACCGGCCCCAAAGGCGATGCAGTCGAGCTGATCGAGGGACATATCCGCTTCATCGAGCAGATCACGAACCCACTCGCAAACGGAACGCGACGGCGTGCGCAGCCCGCGGACCTCCCGTACCGCCATCACCCCGGCGCGCAGCAAAGCAATGCTGGGGAGTTCGGAGGCTGTTTCTATGGCGAGACAACTGAAGGGCGGGGAATGAATCGTCATATCCTCGGCGGCAGAGCGGCGGCAGAGCGGCGTCAGAGCAGCGGCTGGACGGGCTGTTCCGCCCGGCGCGCGACACTGTGTTGACAGCCGGGCCAGCCTACGGCCCGGCCTTCCGGGGCTTCGGACCGATTCGACCCGATCTGTATAATAATCGTCCCTCGGGCTACCGGCGATCCACGGCGCACAAATCAACGTAAAAAATGCGCGCATCGGTCACCGTGCTCTGGCGACGACATTCTGGCAAGGACATCTGATGACGACCAGCAATACAGCGTTGCGGCGCTGGGTAGAAGACGTAGCAGCACTCACCAAACCGACGACCATACAGTGGTGTGACGGCTCCGATGCGGAATACCAGAAACTGCTTGACCACATGGTTGCCTCCGGAACACTGGTGCCCCTGAATCCAAAGACCTACCCCAATTGCTACCTGCACCGCTCCGACCCGTCAGACGTAGCCCGCGTCGAACACCTGACCTTCGTGTGCACGGCGAGCCGTGATTCGGCCGGTCCGAATAACAACTGGATGGCTCCGCAAGATGCGCTCGCGAAGATGGCTGGCCTGTTCGCCAGCGCCATGCAGGGGCGAACCATGTACGTGGTCCCCTACTGCATGGGACCCATCGACTCCCCGTATGCCCGCTGCGGCGTCGAGATCACCGACAGCGCGTACGTGGCAGCAAACATGCGGCTGATGACGCGCATGGGCAAGGCGGCACTGCAGCGCATCGAACGGGACGACACGTTTGTCCGTGGCTTGCATTCCACGGGCAATCTGGATCCTGATCGCCGATTCATCATGCATTTCCCCGAAGAACTTCTGATCCAGAGCTTTGGCTCCGGCTACGGCGGCAACGCACTCCTGGGCAAGAAGTGCCACGCCCTGCGCATCGCCAGCTGGCAAGCGCAGCAGGAAGGCTGGCTCGCTGAGCATATGCTGCTCGTTGAGATCGAGAGCCCGACTGGAGAAAAGCACAATCTCGCTGCTGCCTTTCCGTCCGCCTGTGGCAAAACCAACTTGGCGATGCTGATTCCGCCCGATTCCCTTTCCGGCTGGAAAGTCCGGACCCTTGGCGACGACATCGCCTGGCTGCATCTGGACGAACAGGGCCAGATGCGCGCCATCAATCCTGAATCCGGATATTTCGGGGTGGTGCCCGGCACCAGCCCGAAGACGAACCGGAATGCCTACGACATGATCCACAGGGACACCATCTTCACGAACGTTGCGCTGACGGCGAATAACGAGCCCTGGTGGGAAGGCAAGGACAGTGGCACCCCAGCGATCGACTGGCAGGGCCGGCCCTACGATCCGAAAAATGGCCCGGCCGCCCATCCAAACTCTCGATTTACGGTGGCGGCACCCAACAATCCGAGCTACTCGCCGCTCACCGACGATCCGAATGGCGTGCCCATCAGCGCCATCATCTTTGGCGGTCGCCGGCGCGAACTGGTGCCGCTGGTTTACCAGGCCGAGAGCTGGCAGCACGGCGTGCTGATCGGCGCGGGGGTCGCCTCCGAGACCACAGCGGCAGCGACCGGCGAGGTGGGCATTACACGGCGCGATCCGATGGCCATGAAGCCGTTCTGCGGTTACAACTTCGGTGATTACTGGAAACACTGGCTGAGCTTTGGGCAGCGATCCGCAACGCTGCCGGCGATTTTCCACGTCAACTGGTTCCGGCAGGACGATAAGGGCCGCTTCCTGTGGCCTGGCTTCGGAGATAATCTCCGCGTCCTGCAGTGGATTGTTGATCGTTGCACGGGCCGTGTTGGGGCGCTGAAAACTCCGATCGGCTACCTGCCCAAGCCCGGCGACATTGACGTCGAAGGACTGGAAATGATGCCCGGCGCAATGGATGCCCTGCTGGCTGTAGAGCCCAACAGCTGGCGGGCTGAGATGACGTCTGTGGAAAGCTACCTGCAGGAGTATGGCTCTCGCCTGCCGGGGGGATTGCGGGAAGAACACCAGCGGGTCGTCAGCGCCCTCGGCTGACGGCGACCGGCCCCCTGATTCAGGACGCGTGAGCGTCCTGGTCTTCGACGTGATACTCGATCGCCAGTGGCGTACCGCGGGCCGCGACGCGACCCATGCTGATAATCCCGCTACCGGTCAGCACGGTGCTGTCGCGGCGAACGTACAGCTCCTCACCGGCATCCTGCTGGATGAAGGTCCCGTTGGTGCTTTCATCGATGAGCACAAAGCGATTTCGGGCAGCGTCGATGCGCGCATGCACGCGGGATATCAGGTTGCCCTTGATGACCACATCGTTATCATCAGCCCGGCCCATCGTAATCGCCACCTTGCCGCTGTCCCCAACGAGAAGTTCCTCGCCCTTGAAGCGCAGGCGGAGCCTTGACGCCGCGAACACCGGCCGGGCGGCCGGGTCGATCGACGGCAACATGTTTGTCGCCTCCTCCGGCTGCCAGAGAACCTCGAAGACAGCGACTTCGTCAGACTGCCCCTTGGGCGTGGCCACATCGATCTGACGGACCAGCGCCTTCCACTGGGGTGTCAGCTGCTCCACGAGAGCACTGGTGGTGAGTATTTGCCCGGCCTTAGCCTGCGATGTCATGCGGTTTGCCGTATGTACCGCTGCACCAAAGATATCCCGGTCTTCCGCCACAACAGGACCGAAGTGACAACCGATACGGATGGAGACGTGGGTATCGTTGGTGTCGATGAGGATCGTGTTCGTGATCCGCTGCTGCATCTGGCTGGACGCGCTAAGGGCGTCGTCGGCAGACGGGAATGTGGACATGACCTCATCACCCATCGTCTTGATGACGGTGCCGCCGTACTGCTCCGTGGCCTGCTTCATCACCCGCAAGCACTGCTGAACGGTTTCGCGCGCCCGGTCATCCCCGAGCAAATCGTAAAGCTGGGTACTGCCAACCACATCAGCAAACAGGATCGCAAGCTTCTTGTCGGGGCTGGCAGTCACACGTCACCGGTCTCGTAATATGTTAAACGCCAGCCTCTAGTATGCCACGGCCCGTTGCAGTCGGTCCCCGCTTCCTCAGCGCTCGGCAATGAGATACGCGACCCAGCCCGCGTCCGCCTCTCCCCGGTTTTCCGGCGTAAAGACGCCATCGCCGCTACCGTCCTTGTCGGTTCCTTCCCACCAGACCGTGACACGGCTGAACCCCGCCTCCGCGAGCAGTTCCCGGAGCTCGGGCAGGGACCACAGGCGCCAGTCGTAGGTGAAGGCCTTCTCGATTTTCGAGCCATCCGGGAACCGGAAGTCAATGTGACACAGGATATCGCCCGTGACCGGGTAGTATTTTTCCTGGTGCCACACATAGGTGAAGCCTTTGCACTTGGTCGCCTCGCGCAATTCCTTGTAGGCGTCGTAGCCCCCGTAGGCATCCAGAAAGAACACACCGTCCGACACCAGCGCCTGCCTGGCCCGGCGGAAATAGCGGAGCATGTCCGCGCGGGTCTTGAACACCCAATAGCTGAAGTTGAAGGCTCCGACCACGTCCACGCAGGCGGTCTTCACCCTGGCCACATCGCCCTGGACGAGCTCGACGCGATCCTGCTGGGCCGGCTTCAGCGAAGCCATATGGCGAGTGCGTCCGGACTCCAGCACGCCTGGCTCCAGGTCCACGCCGATTGCGCTGCGCCTGGGCCCGCCGCGAACCCACTCGCAGGCGAGCGCGGCCGTCCCGCAAAAGTCTTCACGCAGGCTCTGGGGAACACGCCCCCGGATCTTGCGGAAAGTATCCGAGATGAATTCGCATTCCACATCCGGCGTCTGAACGGCCGCTTCGTAGGTTTCGTGCAAATCTGCTTGTTGCGCAAGCGTTGGCTTGCGCAGCGTGCCTCCATCAGCCATTCACTGAGACTCCTCGTTTGGTGCAGTAATTCAAGTGCCGGTCGCCTGCAGGACGCGGTCCGACGAAAAAATCGTCTCGACCGTGTCGAGGGCATCCCGCAGAACCGCCGGACCCGCGTCCGGACGTGCCGCGCCCAGCGTCAGCGCCCGCCGCCAACTCCGTGCCCCGGGCTGGCCATGATACAGGCCGAGCAGGTGCCGACTGATGTGATGAAGGCGCGTGCCCGTGCTGCACTCACGCTCCGCATAACGGGCCATGGCGAGTACCACGTCGGCACGTGACAGCGGGCGACTTGGGGCATCGTCCGCAAGCAGGAGGGCGTCCAGTTCCGTCAGCCACCAGGGATCGGCATAGGCCTTTCGGCCAATCATCACCCCGTCGAGCCCCGCCGCGAGATGCTCCCGGATCCCCGCGACGGTCTCGATGCCGCCATTGATGATCAGGCGCAGATCAGGGAATTCCCGGCGCAGCCGGTACACCACGTCATAGCGCAATGGTGGCACCGTGCGGTTTTCCCTGGGCGACAGCCCACTGAGGTAAGCCTTTCGCGCATGCACGATGAAGGTATTGCAACCGGCTTCGGCCACAATGCCGACGAAATCCCGGACAAAACCGTAATCGTCATGATCATCCACGCCGATGCGTGTCTTTACGGTCACGGGCCGGTTCGTCACCGCCCGCATAGCCGTTACGCACTCGGCAACCAGAGCCGGCGACTTCATCAAACAAGCACCGAAGGCCCCTTCTAAAACCCGTTCACTGGGGCAGCCGGCGTTCAGATTGATCTCGTCGTAGCCGTAGTTCGATACCAGTCGGGTGGCGGCCGCCAGTAGTTCCGGGTCGCTGCCCCCAAGCTGGATGCCTACCGGGCGCTCACTCGGATCAAAGCGCAGCAACCGGTCAGTCATGCCATGCACGATAGCCGCGGCCGTAATCATCTCGGTGTACAGCCGCACGCGCGGCGTCAGCAGGCGCAGAAAATAGCGGCAGTGCCGATCCGTGCAGTCCATCATGGGCGCGACGGAAATGCGCCATACACCAGCCTCGGGACCGCTGGCCTGTCGATCAATCTTGTTCATGTGCGGTCGTCAGCCTAATCGGGAACCCGGGTTCGTCACAGCGCTGCACTGGGGCTACTCGACAGTATGAGGGGCAGTGCCACCGTCGGCAAAGCGGCGCAAGACACCACTTGTACCTTAGAATCAGGCCGGCGCAAGCAGAGGACAGCAGACCGATGGCGACAGGGACTCATGGCCAGGGACGGGGACGGGGACGGG
>CAZPNN010000076.1:0-2826 GCA_964587605.1 uncultured Chromatiaceae bacterium | reverse complement strand
GGACCAAGGGGTGCCACCAGTCCCAGCACCTCACGGCGACCGCCGTAGGCGCCCACCGGAAAGCCACCGCCGATGATCTTGCCGTAGGTGACGAGATCGGGCCGGATGCCGGTCAGCTCGGCCATCCCGCCGAAGGCCGTGCGGAAGCCGGTGATCACTTCGTCGAAAATCAACAAGGCGCCGTGCTGTCGGCAGTGCCGGGCCAGGGCCTCCAGAAATTCCTGGCGTTGTGGCAGCAGCCCGTGATTGGCCGGCAGCGGTTCGATGATCGCGGCGGCCAGATCAGAGCCGCGGGCAGCGAACAGGCTCTCGAGCGCCGGGATGTCATCGAGCGGCAGGACGATCGTGTCGGCCGCCACGCCGGGCGTCACGCCGGCGCTGTCCGCCGTCCCGGCGCCGGCCAGCCCTGAACTGGCCAGTCCCGAGCCGGCCAGCCCCGAGCCAGCTCGAATCAGCATCGAGTCCACGTGGCCGTGATAGCAGCCGTCGAACTTGAGAAGCACCGACCGCCCCGTTGCGGCCCTCGCGAGCCGTAATGCTGTCATCACGGCCTCGGTGCCGGAGTTCACGAAACGCAGGCGTTCCACCCAGGGGAGGCGGCTCGTGATCAGTTCGGCGAGTTCCAGAGACCCTGTTTCGGCCGCGCCGTAACTCCAGCCACGACTCGCGGCGTCATTCACTGCCCGGAGTACGGCGGGATGGGCGTGGCCCAGGATCAGCGGACCGAAGGCCATGCAGAAGTCCACGTAGTGCCGGCCATCGACGTCGAGCAGCTGGCTTGCGTGGGCCGCCTGGATAAACAGGGGCGTGCCGCCCACGCGGCGGAATGCGCGGACGGGTGAATGCACGCCGCCAGGCGTGACGGCCTGCGCTCGGGCAAACAGCTCCGTGGACCTGCTCATGACTGATCGAGGTACAGCGGCGCGCGTCGGGCCGCGTAGCTGATGATCATCCGGGCGCCTGCGCGGACGAACGCGGTCCACGTTTCCAGTTGCGCGCGCACGGGGTCTGCCAGTTGCTGTTCGGCAAGCAGGTCGATGCCGGCCTGTTCGCCGCTGGTCTGGTACACGGCCCACGGCAGCGGCACGGCGGCCGACAGGCGCGCCAGCACGTCGAGGCAGGGCAAGCCCGGCTTCACCATCAGGATGTCGGCGCCCTCGGCGGCATCGCGTTGTGCCGCCAGCAGCGCGTCATCCGGGCGACCCGGATCGATCTGGTAGCTGGCGCGGTCCTTCAGCCGATTTCCAGGGTCAGGCGCCGAGTCGGCCGCCACGCGAAACGGCCCGTAGAACGCCGACTGGAATTTCGCGGCGTAACTCATCAAGGCCCGTCGTTCGAGGCCCGCACCGTCGAGGCGCGCACGAATCGCGGCCACGCGGCCGTCCTGCATGTCGCTTGGTGCCACGCAGTCGGCGCCGGCTGCCGCAAGCTGCAGGGCTGCCGCGGCGAGCGCTGCAACGGTCACGTCGTTGTCGAGGTGGGTGTGGTCGTCCGACAGGATGCCGCAGTGGCCGTGCGTCGTGTAGGAGCAGAGGCAGACGTCGGCAGCGATCCAGACGGCATCGCCAAAGCGATCCTTGATCCCGGTGAGGCGCTCGCTGGTGAAGTCGGCCGTGAAGTTGCGTTCGCGCTTCGACTGCGGCACACCAAACAGCAGGAATTTGCTGATGCCTTTCGAAAGATCGTCGTCGATCTGCTGCAGGAGACTGGCCGGCGTATCCCTGTAGACATCCTTAAGGCCCGGGACAGGCTCGCGCTTCGTCAGCGCTTCCACGACAAACAGGGGCTGGATGAACTGTTCCCGGTGCAGGCGCACCGCGCGGGTGAGTTCGCGGATATGCCGGTTGTCCCGGTTGCGGCGGAGGCGTACCGGTGATTTCACGACGCGATCCATCGCTGCCACTCGCGACCGTTCGGGAACGGCAGCGCCTCGACGCCTGCCGCCTGAAGGGCGCGCAGTGTCTTGCCGGCGCCGCAGGCATGGTGTGCGTTGGCCGGCAGGGCGGTGCGCAATGCGTGGAACTGCTCGGCGCTGCTCCAGTAGAAATGCGTGGCCTGCCGGGCGTCGTCGCGAAGCTTGTCGAGCGTCGTGTCATCCAGCGGCGCCAGGATGTCGTAAGTCGCCAGCACGCGACCCACACCAGATTCGCGCCAGCCGGGCACGGCCCAGCTGTAGGTGAGTGCCGTCCAGTCGCGGAGCGGGGGCAGCCCGAGCACCGGGCATTCCAGCGTGGTCCGGACGTCGGAGAAGCCAAGGTTGTCACCACACCCTTCGATCCACAGGCCACGGGCAGCAAGACGACGCCAGCTCTCGACGCCACTGACCCACAGCCGGGCGTCCGCCGGCACCGGGTGGTGTTCCAGCGCGTGCCAGTAGGCGACGAACACGGCGGGGCTGGCTCCGAACTGGTTCAGTTGTGGAATCGGCCCTGCCGGACGCCGGGTGCAGCTTCGTTGCCAGGCGATGCCGTCGAAGGCTGTGGTGTTCCCGGGTGGCGGCGGCCGGCTCCAGTCGAGTCTCTCGACGACACCCGTCGGTAGCGAGCCGCGCACATAACACAGGGGTCCAAGCGTCGCGTGCCGGATTGCCGTCGCGCCCAGCGCTTGCTGGTCTGTCGTTGCGAAACTTCGCAGGGCTGTCTGTTCCATCCGGACCAGCTCCGCGGTGTCCGGATCCTCCAGTTCGCGGAGGAGGTTCAGGGTGGCGACGTCTGTCGCGCGGCACTCGATCGCCAGCGCGCCCTGGCCCGCCGCTGCCGGGCACCCTGCGAGCGGCAGCACCATCCAGCGCACGTGTTTCAGCAGTGGCTCAAGCACGGCGTGGCC
>CAZPNN010000075.1:0-9980 GCA_964587605.1 uncultured Chromatiaceae bacterium | reverse complement strand
ATGGGCGCGAGCCAGAACTTCTTGCGCTCGCGCATGAAGTCAATGAGGTCTTTGATCAGGTCAAGCATGGACGGAGGCTCTCCTAGAAGGGCTTTTCGAGGCGCTTTGGCGGCGTGGCCTCACTCGGGATACGGTAGCTTTCGGCATTGCGGTCGAGTCGTCTGGCCATGTAATCCTTGCCCAGCAGCCGCATCAGGAGCGCCATGGGCGTAACAGTCAGGAAGAAGACGATGCCCATTATAAGGGGCGTCATGATCTTGCTCATGAGGAGGCCAAATTTCATCCAGGTCCGGTAGACGGGACCCAGCGCCAGGGGCACGGCCAGGCCCATGATTCCCAGTACGCCGAAAATAACCCACGGCCACCGCGGGATGGGTCGGTCGAGCAGCCACGGGAAGAACAGGCCAAAGAGCACGGCGACGATGCCGCCGGTGACCAGGCCAAACTCGCGCAGGCCCTTGCGATCCAGTACCGGAATGGGGTGTGAAGCGCTCATCAGTCCAGCTCGAATTCGGTGCGCCAGTCGCCCTTGTCGGCGTATTCCGGCTGCGCGCTCTTGGCCAGCAGGAAGTTCTCGACGACCAGGTAGTCCATCTCGGTGCGCATGAAGCACCGGTAGGAGTCCGCTGCACCAAGGACAATCGGCTCGCCGCGCACGTTGAACGACGTGTTCACCAGCACGGCGCAACCCGTCAGAGCCTGGAAGGCCGTCAGCAAATGGTGGAAGCGGGGGTTGGTTTCGGGGTGCACCGTCTGGATGCGGGCCGAGTAGTCCACGTGGGTAATCGCCGGGAGTTCGGAACGTTTGAGCTTGAGCTTGTCCACGCCAAAGAGTTGCTCCTGCTCCGGCGTGAGGGCGATCCGCAGCTCTGGCCGGACGGGCGCCACGATCAGCATGTAGGGGCTGTCGCCTTCGTGCTCGAAGTAGTCGCCGACGCGGTCTGCCAAAACTGCCGGCGCAAACGGCCTGAACGACTCCCGGTACTTGATCTTCAGGTTCATCACGCTCTGCATCTTCGCGCTGCGCGGGTCACCGATGATCGAGCGGCCACCGAGCGCGCGCGGCCCGAACTCCATGCGGCCCTGAACCCAGCCCACCACGTTCTCGTTGGCCAGGATCTCTGCCAGGCGGGGCATCAGTGCCGCGTCCGGCAGTTCCTCGTAGACGGCGCCAGCGGCGTCCAGTGCCGCGCGAATTTCGCTGGCCCCGGCGCGTGGTCCAAGATAGCCGCCCTTCATGCGATCGGCGCCGTTACTCTTGGCGCGATCGTTGCCGAGATACTCGTGCCAGATGACGCTGGCGGCCCCGAGGGCACCCCCGGCATCGCCGGCTGCCGGCTGCACCCAGACGCGCTTGAACGGGCCTTCACGCACGATGCGGCCGTTGGCCACGCAGTTCAGCGCCACGCCCCCCGCCAGGCAGAGATTTTCCTCGCCGGTTTCCTTGTGCAGCGTGCGGGCGAGGCGCAACACGACGTCCTCCGTGACGGCCTGGATCGAGGCTGCCAGGTCCATTTCCCGCTGGGTCACCGGGCTCTCGGGCTTGCGGGCCGGGCCGCCGAACAACGCGGCGAATTTGTCGTTGGTCATCGTCAGGCCGGTGCAGTAGTTGAAGTACTGCATGTCGAGGCGGAAGGTGCCATCGTCCTTGAGGTCGAGGATTTTCTCGCGGATCAGCGCTTCGTAAACCGGACGGCCATAGGGCGCGAGGCCCATCAGCTTGTACTCGCCGGAGTTCACCCGGAACCCGGTGAAGTAGGTGAACGCGGAGTACAGAAGCCCGAGGGAGTGGGGGAAGTCAATTTCCCACAGCGGTTTCAGCTCCTTGCCATTGCCGAGCCAGGTTGAGGTGGTGGCCCACTCGCCGACACCGTCGAGGCAAAGCACCGCGGCCCGGTCGAAAGGGCTGAAGTAAAACGCGGAAGCGGCGTGGGACTGGTGGTGTCCGGCGAACAGAAGCTGGGGCAAGTCCTTCGGTTTGCACCCGGCGAGGGCAGACAGTTCGCGGCGCAGGGTTGCCTTGAGATAGAGCTTTTCCTTGAGCCACACCGGCATCGCCGCGACGAAGGAGCGAAACCCGTTCGGGGCGTAGCTGAGGTAGGTCTCGAGGAGGCGCTCAAACTTGATGAGGGGTTTGTCGTAGAAGACCACGCCCTGCAAGTCACCCAGTGAGATGCCGGCCTCGGTCAGGCAATACTCGATGGCTTCCCGCGGAAAGCCCGGGTCGTGCTTCTTGCGGGTAAAGCGCTCCTGTTGGGCAGCGGCGATGACCTCGCCGTTGCGGAGCAGGGCGGCCGCGCTGTCGTGGTAGTAAGCGGAGATGCCCAGGATATGGATCGGTGCGGTCATCGGGTTTTACTTGATTGGGGATGCCTGTCGCGAAGCCGCATCATATCAACCCCTTCCGCAGGATTTGGTGTCTAGTTCGTAAGAATCTGGCGTCAGGCCGGAAGCCGGGGGCGGGAGGCTCCCCCGCCTCGCGACTCGAAGACTCGATGCGAGGCGGGGGAGCCTCCCGCCCCCGGCAGCGACCACGGCGTGCGTTGTCGCGGCTGAAGCCGCTCCTACCCTACAATGCCTGCCATGAGCGTAGCCCCCCGGAATTTGCCTGCTGCCGGCCTGTTCGAGGGTCTCAACGCCATCGTCGGTGAAAGCCACGTACTGACGGACGACGCGTCCCGCGCCTTCTACGGTACGGACGTCTTTCGCCAGGCCGACGTGTTACCTGCCGCCGTCGTGCAGCCAGGCACCATCACCGAACTGCAGGAGGTGATGCGGCTCTGTGCCCGGCACAAGACGCCGACAGTCGTCCGGGGTGGCGGGGCTTCGTACACGGACGCGTACCTGCCCGTGAAGGCAGGCACCCTGACGCTGGACATGTCGCGCCTGACGGGCATCGATATTCACGCCGAAGATCTCTACGTCACGGTGGAGCCCGGCGTGACCTGGGCGCAGCTCTACGAAGCCGTTAGCGCGCGCGGCCTGCGCACCCCGATGTGGGGGCCGTTTTCGGGGCTCGCGGCCACGGTTGGCGGTGGCATGTCGCATTACGCCGTCAACTACGGTTCCGGCCTCTACGGCGTGTCGACGGAATCACTGCTCGCGATGGATGTGATCCTGGCCAGCGGCGAAATGCTCTCGACGGGCTCTGGTGGGGGCCACAACAGCCTGCCATTCTTCCGCTATTACGGGCCAGATCTCACGGGCCTTTTTATCGGCGATGCCGGCGCCCTCGGCGTGAAGGCGCGCATGACCCTGCGACTGATGGCGAAGCCCGCCGGATTCGCGGCCAGTTCCTTCGGCTTTCCCACCGGCGAGAACTGCCTGAAGGCGCTGATGGAAATCGCGCCGCTCGGGGTAGTCGCCCAGAATTTCGGCCTGGATCCCCGGCAGCAGAAGACTGCGCTGACGCGCATGGGATCTGCTAACGCGCTGGACGCGGCAAAGTCGGTGTTCCTCTCGGCGCCCAACCCGTGGGATGGTGCCGTGCAGGTCATGCGCATGGGCGTGGCCGGGCGCAATTTTCTGAAGAATGCCGTGTACTCGGCGCACTTCGGCACGGAAGGCCTGACCGCGGCGGAGGCGAAGCTGAAGCTTGCCAGCGTGCGGGCCATTGCCGCGAAGTACGGCGCCGAGGTGGCCAATTCGATTCCGGTCTACTTCAATGCCAACCCGTTCATGGAAATCACGCCAATCCTCGGGCCGAACGGCGAGCTCTGGAAGCCGACGCACGCGATCCTGCCGTTCTCGGCCGTGCTGAAGCATCATGCTGAATTCGAGGCGCTGCTCACCGAGTACCGGGACCGCATGCGACAGAACCGCGTGCAACTGACGCGCATGCTGATGTTCTTCAGCACGAACGCGTTCATCTACGAGCCCACCTTCCTGTGGGAAGACGAGCGCAGCATCTACCACCGGCGCGTGTATCCCGCCGCGCTGTTGCCTGATGTGCCGGAACACCCCGCCAACCCGCGGGGCCGGGCGCTGGTCAAGGAACTGAAGGGCCGCATCCAGGAGTTGTGCAGCAAAAACGGCGCGAGCCACTTTCAGATCGGGAAGGACTACCCCTACCTGGCGAGCCGCAAGCCTGAGACCCGGGCGCTGGTCGAGAATCTCAAGCAGCTGCTCGATCCGGACCGTCTGCTGAATCCTGGCGCGCTGGGCCTCCCCCCGTAGGAGCGCCTTCAGGCGCGACAACTCACTCTGTAGCCCGCGGGCCCACGCGGGGAAGACTTTTCCGCTACCGTGAGTACACGGTGATCGCTTGAAAAGCCTTCCCCGCATGCGCCCGCTGCGAGGGTGCGTAGTCCGCGACCTGTACGTTCTCCACAACAGCGGCCGGTGGCCGGAAGCCCTGACCGCTCGCATCGAGTCCGCGAGTCGGCGGGCGGTCAGGGCTTCCGGCCACCGGCCGCGGGGCCACAGAGTACGTTCAGAGTCGCGGCTGAAGCGGCTCCTACGGATCGGCCCGCATCGGGTATCCTTAGGGCCTCAATAACACTCGAATCACCGCGACCCGCAAGAGGTAATCATGGCGACGAAAAAGGCCACCACCAAAGCAGACAAGCCCCGGTATGACCTCCTGATCAAGAACGTTCGCGTCGTGCGGCCCCGGGCCACGATGGTCGAGCAGGCGGACATCGCCATCAAGGGCGGCCGCTTTGCAAAGATCGCGCCGGTGATTGCCGCGGACTCTGCCACTGAGGTTTACGACGGCAACAATCGCCTTGCCTTCCCCGGCCTGGTCGATCCCCACATGCACACGGGCATCTATTCGCCGCTGGCGGAAGATGCCGTTACCGAAAGCCGCGCGGCGGCCCAGGGCGGGGTAACGAGCAGCCTCAATTACATGCGAACCGGCGGCTACTACCTGAACAAGGGCGGTTCCTACAAGAAGTTCTTCCCCGAAGTGCTGCAACTGTCCGAAGGCAAATTTCACGTTGACTACACCTACCACCTCGCGCCGATGGACAAGCGGCACATCCGCGAGATTCCGGAACTGGTAGACGCCTTTGGCGTCACCTCGTTCAAGATCTACATGTTTTACGGCGGCCATGGCCTGCACGGGCGGTCGACCAACCAGCACGAGTTCCTCATGATCAATGAGGACGAAAAGTACGACATCGCACATTTCGAGTTTGTGATGCGCGGCATCCGCAAGGCGATGGCGAAGTACCCGGACAAGGCCGGCGACATTTCGCTGAGCCTGCACTGCGAGACGGCCGAAATCATGTCGGCCTACACGAAGATCGTCGAGGACGAGGGCAAGTTAAAGGGCCTGCCAGCCTACAGCGCCGCCCGCCCGCCGCACTCCGAAGGCCTCGCCATCTTCATTGCCGCCTACCTGGCCAACGAGACGGATCTGCCGAACATCAACCTGCTGCACCTGACCTCGCGCAAGGCCGTGCTGGCGGCGTTGCAGATGGCGGCTGTGTTCCCGCACATCAATTTCCGTCGCGAAGTGACCATCGGGCACCTGATGCTGGATACCGATTCCAGGGCGGCAGCGCTTGCCAAGGTGAACCCGCCGATCCGCCCGCGGGAAGACGTCGAGTACCTCTGGGAGCAGCTGATCGCCGGCAACCTCGACTGGGTGTGCAGCGACCACGCCTGCTGCAAGCACGAGATGAAGGTCGACAAGCGGAAGCCCGGCAACATCTGGCTGGCGAAGTCCGGCTTTGGCGGCACGGAGTACCTGCTGGCTGCGCTCGTCAGCGAGGGCCGCAAGCGCGGGCTCACCTACAACCAGATGGCCGCCCTGACCAGCTATAACGCCGCCAGTCGCTTTGGCCTGCCCAGCAAGGGCGACATCGCCGAGGGCCTGGACGCCGACCTGGCGCTGCTCGATCCGAACGAAACCTGGACCGTGCGCGCCGCCGAATCCGAGTCGCAGCAGGGCTACACGCCCTTCGAAGGCCTGGAGTTGTCGGGCCGGGTGAAGACCACCTTCCTGCGCGGGCAGCGTATTTACGACGGCGGCAAGGTCATCGGGGAGCCGATCGGGCGGTACCTGCCGCGTCCCTACTGATCGTGATGCGCTAAGGGCACGGCAGGGCTTCCTGCCCCCGGCGGCAACGGCGTTTCGCGTTATGACCAGTTTGCCGCCACTGCCCGTGACCGGCCTCTCAAATCGTTCATGACAATTTTGATCGCGCTTCGGCGGCCTCTATAGTTTCGCTACGCAGATCCCGGTCATAAGCCGATTCTTCGAGGATTCCATGTATCAGGTTGCCGACAGGTTCTACGCCGCAGTCCGGAAGCTGGCCACTGAGGGGCCGGTTAAGCAACGGCTGATCAATGCGTACGTAGGCCACCTCGAAATACTGGGGGACCATGAAGTGCCGGAGGTCATCCGGCCGCGCTACGAGATTCTTTGCAAGGCCATGACTGCCGTACCCTCCAACGAAAAGGAAACGTCCGTGCAGGTCTCCGTCCGAAAGATGTCGGAGGCCGACGCTGCGCGATATGCCCGGTCGATCCTGGTGATGTTCGCCGAACTGATTCGGGTGAAGAATACGGGCGAGCGCCTCCGCAGCGGTGATACCGGGAAATTCGCCGTCGTCAAGCTGCACCCCGAAGAGGCACGGCCACCCAACTTTCTGTCCCGGTAGGGAAAGGGGGCTGCATGCCCCCTTGCCACGTACCTGAAATTCAGAACTTGAGCGTCGCCTCCATGCCGACACGTCGCTCCGTACCGGGATGGATGAATGAGCCGCCAAACTCCGGTGCCGGGATCACTTCCTGCAGGTACTGCTCGTCGAAGGCGTTGTTGATGAAGCCCACCAGCGACCAGTGATCGCCGGAGACGCCGGCCCGCAGGTTGACGAGCGAGTAGGCGTCGCGCTGGGCTACCGAGTAGTTGGCGGGGCCGAGCGGTAAAAAGAGCGAGAAGGTCGTTGGCCGGTCGTCGGCCTGGACCACATGGAACCAGGTTTCGCCAACGCCGGAGACATCGACGCTGGCGACAAAGTCGTAGTCAGCCGACAGCGGGAACAGCACCTGGGCGCCCGTGTTCCAGGTGTAATCCGGAGTGTAGGGCGACTCGTTGCCCACGGTGTCGGGCCGTGCCTCGTTCTTCTTGATCTCGGTATCGATGAAGTTGGCGCCGGCGAACAGGGACAGCCACTCATTGGCGGCGTAGTTCACAGACAGCTCGATGCCTTTGATGTCCACCTCGTCGATGTTGGACACCACGCGCAGCAGGCCGAACCCGCCAACGATGAACTCGAAGAACTGCATGTCATCCACGTCGACGTAGTAGCCAGCGACCTCGGCGCGGAGCCGGTCATCGAGCCACTCGGTCTTCAGGCCGGTCTCGATTGAGATGGAGGTTTCCTCGCGGAAGGAATCGTCGATATTGACCGGGGCATAGGCTCCCGGGAACGGACCGGTCGGGCCCAGCAGCGGCTCGTTGATGAACAGGTCCACCGTGGCGGCAGAGCCCTGGTTATTGAAACCGCCGCTCTTGAAGCCCACACCCCCGGTCAGATAGGCGGTAACGGCTTCCGTAATATCCCAGGTGCCGGACAGCTTCGGCTGGAAGGCGTCATAGGTTTCGCTCTGCGGGGCGATGCTCCCGGTGGCGCAGAGGCCGGGGTTGATCGGGGAGGGGGTCGCACCGTCTCCGCAGGTGTCGATGTAGGCGGTCACTGCACCCTCGGGCACGAGACTTTCAACTTCCCGCTCTTCACGGTCATAGCGCAGGGCAAGCGACACCTCGATGGTGTCGGTGATGTCATAGGCCAGCTGGCCAAACACGGCGTACACGTCGGTGTCGAACTGGTCGTGCACCAGCTGCTCGGTCGGATTGCGCGCGTCCGTGGTGTAGAGCGTCGGGATGATGCCGAAGCCCCGGTCCATGCCGGTGTTCACGCCCACTTCGCGGTCGATATTCAGGTAGTAAATGCCGGCCAGCCAGCGCAGTGGCTGGTCGCCCTTGGACGCCAGGCGGGCCTCGAAGGAGTAGTCCGTCTGGTCCCGGACCTGGTACTGGGTGCCGTCGCACGCGGTGGGCGTGTACGCGCCAAACAGTGAGCCCGAGGGACCGCCGGTACCAGGACCGAAGGCGTCCTCAGGCACGATCAGCTGCGGTGGGATCACCGGGTAGAAGCCGTTGGCATTGGTGGTGTCAATGCACTGCTGCTCCGTCCAGAAAAAGCCAAAGGCGCCACTCGTGCCGTCCGCGCCCAGATCGTTCTCGATGTCGCTATAGAGGGTCCAGGCCGTCAGGTCGGCGAAGCCCAGGTCGTAGTCGACCTTGACGGAGGCTTCCAGTGAATCCTGGTTGTTGAAGGGAATGATGTTGTTGTCGAACTGGAAATTGTGGCCGTTGACGTTTTCATTGCCGTAGGCCGCCACGGCCGGGTCATAGAAAAAGTCGCTGATCAGGAAATCGACCAGGCTCGGGATGTGAAACACCGAGTTGAAGGATATGGAGCCGGCCTCGACGCTGCCGGCGCGCAACTTGCCGTCAACGCTCAGGTTGTCCGACGGCTGCCACACGGCGCGGGCGCCGACATTCCAGGCCTCGGAATTATCCACATCGGACGAGCCGTCGTAGAAGGCGTTCTTGTAGTAGCCGTCGCTCTTCCGGTAGTCGCCGGAAACACTCAGGCCGAGGGTGTCGCTGACTGGCCCGCCAATGAGGCCGGAAATCAGGTTGGTCGAGTCTTCGGCCGCGCTACCCTTGAGGTTGCCGCCCCATTCGTCGCCGGGCTTGGCGGTGGTGATGATGAAGGCGCCGGCGGCGGCGTTGCGGCCGTACAAGGCGCCCTGGGGCCCCTTGAGGATTTCGATCTGCTTTAAGTTGGTGTATTCACGATTCAGCGCGGCCGGATTGGTCATCAGGATGCCGTCGATGATCAGCGCGTAGTTGGTTTCGGCGTCGCGGGCGCCATTGATGCCGCGAATATTCACCTGGGTATCGGCCACCTCGGCGGACTGTACGAGCGAAACGCCGGGTGTCTGTGCGATGAAGTCAGCGGCCCGCCTTATGCCCGTGGCCTCGATCTGTGCCTCGGAAAACGCCGTCACGGATCCCGGTACGTCCTTGATCGACTCTGCCCGTTGCCGGACGGTTACGATGATCTCGGGAATCTCCTCGGCTGCCAGGACCGGTTGTCCGGCGAGTACCGTGGTGGCGAGAGTGGCCACCAGCAGGCCGGCCCGCGTCGCCAGGAAAGTTTTTGAATCGGACATTTGAGTAGGCTCCTCACCCCAGGGAAATTGCTCAAGGAATCATGGCTGGTGCCCACACCCGTGGCGCCCAGGTCAAGCCGCGAAACTATAGCGTTCGCCCACTACAGTCAATTCGTGGTTCTGGCGCGACAGTTGGGCGCGGGTCGTGCGGACCCCGCTGCGGAATGGACAGGCCGGGCGGCGATCCTTTAAGGTCGCGGCCTTGTGCAAGGACGGCCGGCATGCAAAGCAGACTGATCACGGGCAGCACCCGGGGCATTGGCCACGGGCTGGCCGACCTGCCCCCGTGCCGGGTGCGGTAACCCGATGACCGACACACCGCCCGACACCCGGGACTTCATCCGCCAGATCATTGCCGAAGACCTCGCCAGCGGGCGCCATGCCACGATCGTCACGCGCTTTCCCCCGGAGCCGAATGGCTATCTGCATATCGGCCACGCCAAGTCGATCTGCCTGAATTTCGGTGTGGCTGCGGAGTCCGGCGGGCATTGCATTCTGCGTCTCGACGACACCAACCCGCTGAAGGAAGACCAGGCCTTCGTCGACGCGATCGTCGACAGCGTCCGCTGGCTCGGCTTTGACTGGGGTGACAGGCTGACCCACGCCTCCGACTACTTCCCGCAAATTCACGACTGCGCCGTGGCGTTGATTGATTCCGGCAAGGCCTACGTCGACAGCCTGAGCCAGGAGCAGATACGCGAGCTCCGCGGCACACTCACGGCGCCCGGCCGGGACAGCCCCCACCGCAACCGGAGCGTTGCGGAGAACCGGGCCCTGTTTGC
>CAZPNN010000074.1:0-6885 GCA_964587605.1 uncultured Chromatiaceae bacterium | reverse complement strand
TCACGCACCGTCACGCTGATCCACTCCTGGAACGCCGGGTGCTCGATCAGGCCCTTGTTGGCAAACCGGTAATCGAGTCCGGCGAGATCCTTTTGCAAACGGGCGTGGAAGCCGCCCTTGGTGAGAATCATCGGCACGATGACCACTTCGCGGCCCTGATCGGTTGCTTCCTTGATCATGCCGCGAAGCTCCGCGATCCGTGCGGCGCGGATTTCCGGCACGGCATCGTCCTCAACGGACAGCACCTTGATGTCCTCGAACGTGCTGGCCTCGCGAATCGTGGCGGCGTGCTTCTCGAGCACAGCCAGCTCGGCGGGATTGTTTTCGGGCCTTTCCGGGCCGTGTGAGACGAGAATCAGACGATCCTCGCCGGGGTTGGCGCTGGTCTCGACGGCATAGTCCCCCATGATCCTGCCGATACGCGGATCCGAGGCAGGCGACCTGGCAAAGACGACTTTGGCGTCGGTCCTGATCCGGGGAACGGACAGATAAGGAGCAACCTCGCGCAGGCCAAAAATGTACTTCCACTGCCGGATCAGGGAGGTGTCGTCGCCCGGCTCCATCGGCACCACGACGATGGTCCTGACGCCGTGCTTGCTGGTGAGCTCGTCGATGGCCTGCTGGATGTGTGACGACGACATCATCGCCATGCCCGGTGCGACAGCCGTCGGATGGACTTTCGATATCGGCCCGGCGTAGTTCTCGAACTGCTCGTTGCCGCCCAGGCTGTAGCCGTGCCCGAGCGCCAGTACGCCGACGTCGCCCTGCATGTCCTTGCTGCTGATGAGACCCCAGAAATCAGGGGGCATGCGCCCCATGTTCTCCATGATCTTGTCGTCGGACAGCACCTTGTAAAGCGGAATCTTTTCCCTGAGCTCGGTGAACTGCTCCGGCGTCATCATGTGATCATGATCCATCGCCGGGTGGTCCATGGCCGGGTGATCCATGCCGGCCATGGACTTGTCGGCCGGCGCTGGATCGGGTGCGCTGTTCGAGACGGGCTTGTTCTGGTAGCAGGCCGCGAGGCCGAACGCGAACAGGCTGGCGAGCAGCGCCAGTTTCGCCCAGCGCGCGCTGTTAACCCGGATCTGGCTAATGCGATTCATTGCTGATCTCCCCTGATGCTTAACTGATGCTCAACTGAAGCTCAACGGTTCGATGTAATCCTTCCCCGTGTCACTCCCCCACTACGGGATCGCAACCAGTGCCGGCGATCCCTCGCCCTGGGCCTCGACAAACTGCAGCTCAGCCAACCGCGCGTACAGCGGTTCGCGGCCCACCAGTTCCTCGTGCGTGCCGACGTCCACGATGCGGCCCTGGTTGATGACGACGATACGATCCGCCTTAAGCACCGTCGCCAGCCGGTGCGCGATGATGATCGTGGTGCGGTCCCGCATCAGGTGTTCCAGCGCGGTCTGCAGCAGGCGCTCATTCGCGGCGTCGAGGGAGCTGGTGGCCTCGTCGAGCAGCAGGATCGGCGGGTCCTTGAGGATCGCCCGGGCAATCGCGATGCGCTGGCGCTGCCCGCCCGACAGCCGGGTGCCGCGCTCACCCAGGTAGGTGTCGTAGCCCTGCGGCAGTTCGCGGATGAATTCGTCGGCCACCGCGAGTTTCGCCGCCTCCCGGACTTCCGCATCGGTCGCATCGGGACTGCCAAAGCGGATGTTGCCAAGCGCGGTGTCGCCAAAGATCACGGTCTCCTGCGGCACCACGGCGATCCGCGCGCGCACATCGCGGGGATCGGCCTGCGCGATATCCACGCCGTCGATCAGGATCCGGCCCTGCTGCGGGTCGTAGAAGCGCAGTAACAGCTGGAAGGTCGTGCTCTTGCCGGCGCCGGACGGACCGACAAAGGCGATCCGCTCGCCCTTGCGTATATCGAGCGTGAAATTCGTGAGTGCGGGCTGGTCCGGCCGCGAGGGGTAGTTGAAGACCACATTTTCGAAGCGGATCTGGCCCCGGCCGGGGCTGGGCAGCGCCACCGGATTTGCGGGGGCCTGCACATTGGACTGCGCGTGCATCAACTCGATCAGCCGCTCGGTAGCACCGGAGGCGCGCTGGATCTCGCCCCACATCTCGGTGAGCGTGCCGGCCGAAGTGGCCGCAAACAATGCGTAGAGCACGAACTGGCCGAGCTCGCCGTAGGTAATCTCGCCCGCCAGCACGCTGCGGGCGCCCATCCAGACCACAAAGGTGATGCCGCCGAACACGCAGCAGAAGGTGATGAAGCTCATGATCGAGCGCACCCGCGAGCGGTCGATTGCAGTGTCGAAGCTGGCCTCAACCACGTCACGATAACGGTCGGCAATCGAGATCTCGGCCGTGAAGGCCTGGACGATCTGCACGGCATTCAGGGATTCACTGGCCATCGCGCTGGTATCGGCGATGCGGTCCTGGGACTCGCGCGAGAGCTTGCGCACCTTGCGCCCGATCGTGACCACCGGCACGATCACGGCGGGAATCAGCAGCACGATCAGGCCCATGAGCTTGAGGTTGGTGATGGCCAGCATCACGAGCGCGCCCGGCAACTGGATCATCGACCGCAGCACCATCGACAGGCTCGAGCCGGTGATGGACTGCACCAGCGTGGCGTCCGCCGTGAGCCGCGAGAGGATTTCGCCGGTGCGCGTTTCCTCGAAAAACATTGCGTCCATGCTGATCACGCGCCGGTACACGGCGTCGCGAACGTCGGCCACCACGCGCTCACCGACCCAACTCACGAGGTAAAGGCGCAGCGACGCCATCGCGCAGAACAGCACGATGAGCACGGCAAAGCCGATGAAATACTGGTTGACCAGCCCGGACTGCTTCGACGCGAGGCCCTGGTCGATCACAAAGCGCGCAGCCACCGGCAGCGAGAGCATGAGCCCGGAAGCCGCCAGCAACACCAGAAGCGACAGCAGCAGCATGCCGGTATAGGGTTTCAGGAACGGCAGCAGGGCAACGAGGGAGCGCGGGGACTTGCCCTTGGGGCGGTTCTTGGGGTCTTGTTCGAAGTCAGCCACTGGGATTCATTATAGAAGGGTGGACGATTTCAGGATGACAAATGACGCTGGTGAAAGTCTTGACATGAAAACCCCGGCGGCCGAATATCGGACTGATTCAGTCCTATTTAGAACAGGTTATCAATATGGCGTTTACACCAGGCGATCAGGCCGCGCCACCACCTGATCCCGGCGCGGAAAAGCTGCCGGGAATTCACCACGTTATCGCCGTGGGTAGCGGCAAGGGCGGCGTCGGCAAATCCACTGTCAGCGTCAACCTCGCGCTCGCGCTGCAGATGCAGGGTGCGAAGGTCGGGCTCGTCGATGCGGACATTCTGGGCCCCAGTATCCCCGGCATGCTGGGCATACCCGCCGGACAACCGCCGCCGATGACCGCCGACGGCCAGGCGCTCCCGATCGAGCGTCATGGCATCAAGACCATCTCGATGGCAATGCTCACTGGCGATGACAACCCCGCCGTCCTGCGGGGTCCGATGGTAAGCAAGTATCTGAAGATGTTCATCGGTGCCACGCAGTGGGGCCAGCTCGACTACCTGTTGCTCGACCTTCCGCCCGGCACCGGCGATATCCAGCTCACCCTCGCCCAGAGCGTTCCCCTGTCGGGCGCTGTCATCGTCACGACGCCACAGGATGTCAGCCTGAAGATCGCGCGGCGCGGCCTGCGAATGTTCGAGCGCGTCCATGTACCCATTCTGGGGATAATCGAGAACATGAGCGGGTTCACCTGCGCGCATTGCGGCGAGATCACGGATGTTTTCCGGCGCGGCGGTGGCGAGCGGATGAGTCTACAGACAGGGGTGCCGTTTCTCGGCGCCATTCCGCTCGACGCCGATATCGTGACCGGCGGCGACGAGGGGTGCCCCATCGTCATCGCCAAACCAGACTCGGTCGCCGCGCGGGCTTATGCCGCCGTCGCCGCGCAGCTGGCGGGGCAGCTGCACAGTACGCCCGCCGGCGTGCTCAAGCCCTTCGTCTGGAAGTGGGACAACAACGAGGGCGCGCCCGACTGGGTGGAAAGCGCCTCACGCCCCGCCGGCAACCGCGCCACGCCCATCGGACTGCGCCGGCACGACCTGCGCACCCTCGCCGTGGTGTGGGAGGATGGCCACCAGGACCACTACGATGTCCGCGACCTGCGCCTGGCCTGTCGTTGCGCCTTGTGCATCGAGGAAATGAGCGGCAGAAAGCTCCTGGATCCGAAGAAAGTCCGTGCCGATGTCAGCCCAGAAGTCATTTCCAGCGTCGGGAACTACGCGGTTGGCATCGACTGGAGCGACGGCCACAACTCCGGACTGTATTCCTTTGACCACCTGCGGTCGCTGGGCGAGCGCATTGCCGCCGTAGTGGTCGATGATGTCTGACGCTGTTCAGGTCGGCGCGCCGGTCACCATTCGCGCGGAACTCTCCGTCGCCGATCCGGACACCTGCAAGTTCACGGTGAGCCAGATACTGAATCCGGCGGGGGAACGCTTTTTCGGGAGTCGGCAGGAAGCCGCCGGCTCGCCTCTCGTCGAACGCTTGTTCGAGCTGTCCGGTGTGGCGCACGTGCTCGTCGCTGGCAACGTGGTCGCGGTCGGCAAGGCGCCCGACGCGTTATGGCCAGAACTGAAGCCGCCTATCGCCGCCATCGTCAGGAGCCAGCTGCTCACCGGCATGCCCGCCGTCCTTACGGCTCCGCAAGCAGCCGGTGCCAGCGGGCGTACCGATACCGAGATCCGCGAGGTTGTGGCAAGTCTCCTGGATCGGGAAGTCAATCCGTCGGTTGCCGCTCATGGCGGCGCTATCACCCTCGTGGAGGTGAAGGGCGGACGACTCTATATAGAGATGAGCGGCGGCTGCCAGGGGTGCGCGTCCTCGCAGGTCACGCTGCGGCAGGGCTTCGAGCGGATGGTGCGCCGGATAGCGCCGGAGGTGGTCGAGATCATCGATGTCACCGACCATGCCGGCGGACAGGCACCCTTCTACAAACAGGCCTCGCTTCCGTGACCGCTTACCCAGTCTTCCCGTAAAACGGGAATTCGCTACGTCGCCCTGTGACCACAGTCGTGGCGCCCAGCCCATCAGCGACCAACTATGCCGCGTCCAGGTGGACCAATGGGCCGAACGTACATAATGAATCGCCTGCTTTTCCTCATCGGGATCATCTGTAGCTGGGCAGCCTGCGCTGCTCCCAGTGCGGAAGAGATCTTCGCCGACGCCCGGGCGTACACAGCCTACATCGAGACGCGCATCGAAATCCCCTTCATCGAGGACGAGCAAGGCGCGTCGATGGGTGCGGGATTCGTCATTGACCGCAAGCGTCGCTGGCTGCTGACCAATGCCCATGTCTCGGGCCGTTCCCCGGCACATATCACCGCAAAGTTCGATGGTGCGGAGCCGGTGAAAGCCAGGCCGGTCTATATCGACCCCTACCTCGACCTCGCGATCCTGGAGTACGACCCGGCAGACGGGAAAGAGGGAACTCAGATGGCCAGGCTGGATTGCGATATCCGGCCCGGCACCGGCCACCCGGTCGGGGCCTTCGGCCATCCGAACGGCTTCAAATTCAGTGGCACCCGCGGCGTGATCTCCGGCCAGACTTATCGATTCGGCGCTGACTGGCTCCAGACGGACGCACCGATCAACGGCGGCAATTCCGGCGGCCCGCTGATCAGCCTGGTTACAGGCCGGGTCGTCGGCATCAATACCGCCACTCTCGACGACAAGCAGAGCCAGAACGCCAACTTTGCCGCGCTGGCGTCGCAAGCCTGCCGCGTGATTGAGTTGCTGAAGAGGGGCGCTGACCCGCGGCCCGCGTCGCTGGGGGTGAGTTTCTTCCGGGAGGGTGAGGAGGATTCGCTGCGGGTCGCCCAGGTCTTCACCGTCGGCGCCGCCGCCGGTCTGCGCCGGGGCGATGTCATCCTCGGGCTCGGCGGCGAGAAAGAACGGCCGTCGTCGGAGGGTCAGTTGATCCACCTGCTGCGCGGTCGGTCGCATGCCGTTCAGCTGCTCATCATGCGGGCCGGCAAGACGATCAGCATCGAGGCGAACTTTCCTCCGCGCAGTTCGCCTCTCGAACGGCGCGGGCTCAATCTGGGTGGCGCCCTGCTCGCGGCCAGCAATCAGACTGATATCGAGGGATTGGTATCCATATCACCCGTGATGGTGCACTCGGTCTCCAAAGGCAGTGCCGCCGGGCTCGCCCGGTTGAAGCACTATGATCACCTGGTCGCGGTCGACGGGATTGCCATCAGGAGCCTTGAGGATATCGAGGCAGTCATATCGGCACACGCCGGGGACGGGCCGGTCGTTCTGGAATTTCTACGCCCCAGCGGGACTGAAAACAGTCTTACCCTGGATCTGCTGGCCAGGCTGCCGGTCGAGCGCCTGGAATCTGTGGCGTTTAAAAATGAGGCGATTCCGCGCCTGTCACAAGCCAAATAGTCGGCCGGCCAGTCGCCGCGACGACCGATAAGAAACGCCAACGCAGTCAATGCATTAGCCTCAGGTTCGCATCAGCCTGTGACCCCTTCTGCCAGGCGCATTGCTAACCCGCGCTGGTAGGGGTACGTTCGCGCGTGGGCCCGCCCTGTTCGCGGGGCCATCCTCAACTAACTCAGCAAAGGAGATACGTGATGCGTCAAACAGTAGTTCTCGCCTGCGTGCTGGCCCTGAGCGGCGGCGTCGCCGCACCCGCGTTTGCCGACTGCGAGACCGACCTGAAGGCCGCCGAGACCGCGATTACCACAGCCACCGACGCGAAACAAAAGGCCGAAGCGGAGAAGCACATCAGCCTGGCCAAGTCCGATCTCGCCACGGCGAACGAGAAATCATGCGCGGAGCACGTGGCACAGGCCAATGCGGCATTGAAGATCAAGCCCGCCATGAAGCCCTGAAGTTG
>CAZPNN010000073.1:0-34101 GCA_964587605.1 uncultured Chromatiaceae bacterium | reverse complement strand
AAGATCCGGATCGTTTAGATACGGCGCGGCGCTGCCAGCGAATTCCAGGCCCGCACCGGCGAGGCCCGCAGCCACTTCGTCCAGCAACTCCACCCGGTAACCCCCGGCAAGGAGATTGTGCGAAAGGCTTGTGACTGCCGGGATATCACCCGAGACTTCCTCCTGATGCACATCATTCAACAGCGCCAGCGCCTGCGGGTTCTGCTGAAGGTACTTTGCGCCGTGATCCCGCAACTTCCCCAGCAGCCGGATACCCGCCCTGACCCGCTCCAGCGAGTCCGGTTCGCCGCCTGGCACCAGGCCACGCAGCACCTGCCACATCGGCGTTACCGCGGCGCGACCGAGCGTAACGAACCCGAGATTAAGGAGTCCGCCACTTTTCAGACTCGCGCCCACAACCCTGACCAGCGCGGCCTTCTCCGCATCGTCCAGCCAGGAGTAGGTGCCGACACAGGCAATGTAATCCGCCGGTGCCAGGGCACTGGCGTCGAGCGCCGAGAATGCGGCCTCGATGTAACGGACGTTGCCAAGTCCCGCGGCCATCGCGGTGCCGCGCGCCATGGCAATGTTCTGCGCGTTGAAGTCCACGCCGACGAACGAGCCCTGAGGGCAGGCCGCTGCCAGGCCATTCAATGTAGCGCCGCTGCCGCAGCCGAGCTCGACGTAGCGAAACGGCCGTTCGGGTTCGGGCGGCGCGAAGCCGGCTGTCGCCGCTACATAACTCAGTAGTATCGGCGCCTGGGACGGATTGAAATTGGAATTGTAGGCGTTGTCCCGGACGTAACTGTTGGTCGCACCGCTATCAGCGTTCATGGGAAATCACAGTCCGCCAGGAATAAAACCTCGGGGCGCCGAGGGTAAACTGCCGTTTACCTAACAGCAAGATTCCGGCGCGGCCCCCGGGGTACCGCAGCCGCTATTTATGCAATGATGGATTCATGGCTGCAGGGCGCATTCTTCTGGAGGCGGGACACCAGCGCCTGGTCAGGGCGCGACACGGCTACGTCCTGTACAACGTGAACGACACGGTCATCGGCCGATCAGTCGAAGTTTATGGTGAATACTTCGAATCCGAAGTGAGCGTGTTCCGGCACTTCGTCACGGCGGGTGATGTGGCGCTGGATATCGGCGCCAATATCGGCACGCACACGCTGGCGCTGGCCAGGCTGGTGGGGCCACAGGGTCTTGTCTTCGCGTTTGAGCCGCAGCGAATCGTGTTTCAGACGCTCTGCGCAAACATGGCGCTTAACAGCCTCGACAACGTTCATTGCATCAACGCGGTCGTCGGTGAGTCGTCAGGCACGTTGAGACTTTCGGATCCGGACCCGCACGTTGCCAACAATTTTGGTGGGGTACAGATTGCGATGATTTCCGGCGCTCCGGAGGCTGCTCCGGTGGAACGCGTGGTGCTGGATGACTTCCTCAACACTGGCCGGCTCAAGCTCATCAAGATTGATGTCGAGGGTATGGAGGCTGAGGTGCTGCGGGGTGCTCGCCGGACGCTTGCCCGCTTCAAGCCGATTCTCTACGTGGAAAACGATACCGTCGACAAGTCGCCAGAGCTGCTATCGCTCCTTAAGGAATCCGGTTACCGCTGCTACTGGCACCTGCCGCGCTACGCCAGCAGCCAGAATTACTTCGAGAGCACTGAGCAGATGTTCCCGGTTGCCTTCGTTGATCGTGGCGACACCTACCTGGGTGCCATTGGCTTTGCGGTCAACCTGCTCTGCGTACACACCTCGCTGGGCATACCGATTGAGGGGCTTCGACCGCTCATCGATCCTGAGGAGCACC
Source organism: uncultured Chromatiaceae bacterium (assembly GCA_964587605.1). Classification (GTDB taxonomy): domain Bacteria; phylum Pseudomonadota; class Gammaproteobacteria; order Steroidobacterales; genus SHZI01. The sequence goes on along the minus strand of CAZPNN010000073.1, from coordinate 32,307 downwards.
CGTTCAAGCGCGAGCACGTTCACCTTTTCTCAGGCAGCGGCGCCTCCGCAGTTCCTGTTATGAAAGGCTGACGGGCCCAGTCCGGCGGCCAGCCCCATCCGGGGATTGCGAGATTGTAGTAGGTGGAGCGGCCGGCGGCGGCCCCCAGCGTGAGTATTCCCTTACCCATGAGGTCGGTGATGTCACGCGAAGCCGTCGCCGGGGAGGCGCCGGTCATGCTCACGTACTTGCGTGGTGTCAGGCCCCCTTCAAATCGGCCCGCGCCCGCCTCGAGCATTTTGTTGATCACCTTGCGCTGGCGTTCATTGAGCGCAACATGCTTTTGCTCAACCCAGAACCGCGCGCGCACCAAGGCCTCGTCGATCAGGGAGGTGCTCGCCCGACAAGAGTCAGCGAACACCTTCGTGAACCACTCGAGCCACGCCGTCACATCACCGGTACTGCGCTGTGCTTGATTGAGCGCCTCGTAGTACGCCACCTGGCGACGGCGCAGTTCGGCCGAAACGCAGTGCAGCCGCGTAGGTAGTCGCGCGTCCTGGGCGAGCGCCATGTCGACGATGGCCCGGCCGATCCGGCCGTTGCCGTCCTCGAACGGATGGATACTTTCGAACCAGACGTGCGCGAGGCCTGCGCGCAGGATGCCGTCGAGGGAGGTGCCTCGGGTTTGGTTGAACCAGTCGAGGAAGTTGCGCATCTCGGCGCGCACGGCGGCGGAAGGTGGTGCCTCGTAATGCACCACCTCGCGGCCGATCGGGCCGCTGACGATCCGCATGGGATTGTCGTGGCTGCGAAAGCGACCCGTTTCGATGGAGCGCAGCGCGGAGCCGCCGGCTGGGAAGAGTGACCCCTGCCACCTCCACAGGCGTTCCTCGGTCAGATCGCTGTCCCAATCCGCAGCCGCACTCTCCATGACGTCGAGCAAGCCCTCGACGTTCCGGGGGACAGCGGCGACAAATTCAGGCTTGATCCCGAGGCGGCGCGCGACGGAGGAGCGCACGCTCGCGAGGTCGAGAGCCTCGCCCTCAATGGCGGCGGTGGCTACCGCCTCGCCGGACCAGACGTCGCGTTGCACCAGGGCCAGCTCATGGGCACCAATCGCCTCGGCCTTGCCGAATAGCCGGCCACCCGCCGCCCGAGCACGACTCAGCGGCCCCGCTAGTCGCTCGAGGTCGTAGGTCAGGCGTGGCCATGCGGGCGATGTCCAGATCCAGGCGGTGCGGGCCATAACCACATTACTAACTGAGGGGAATATGAGTCTATTCCACACATAATGTGATTATCAAGCACAATATAGCCACTTTATGAGGCGATTAAGACGGCTAATCACCTCACCGACGTCAGCTCGGCACTATCGATTCCGAGCTCACGCAAACGCCACCCGGGCGCTGGACCAGACAGTTTGATGGAGGCTAGGGTCGGAATCGAACCGGCGTACACGGCTTTGCAGGCCGCTGCATAACCACTCTGCCACCTAGCCGTTGGGGGCGCCCCGCTCGGCAGCGTCACCGGAGGTCCGTAGGGGCAGAATCTGGAGCGGGAAAGCGGGCTCGAACCGCCGACCTGTACCTTGGCAAGGTACCGCTCTACCAACTGAGCTATTCCCGCTTGCAAGAACTGCATATGCTACCGGGCGGTGCTGGCGTGTCAAGAAAGAGGCTCACCTTCCTGCTTCGTGGGCCAGGCGGCCCGTATATAGCCAATCATCGACCAGATCGTGAGTCCGGCCGCCAGAACCAGCAAGTACAACCCGATTTGGTAGATGGGAAGCCCCAGTAAAGGGGTTTCGAACAGCATGAAGCACAGCCCGGTCATCTGCATGATGGTCTTGAGTTTGCCGTAGCCAGACACCGCAACGCGATGGCGTGTGCCGAGACCGGCCATCCATTCGCGCAGTGCCGACACGGCAATTTCCCGGCCGATGATGATGGCCGCCAGGGTCGCCACGATGACCCTCGGGTCTGCCTGGACCAGCAGAATCAACGCCGTGGAAACCATCATCTTGTCCGCAACCGGGTCCAGGAATTCACCGAACTTGGAGGTCTGCTGCAGTCGCCGTGCGGCATAACCATCGAGCCAGTCCGTAATCGCCGCGAGCAGGAAGACCATGGCCGCGGCCGGACGCGCCCAGGGCGACGACCAGTAAAAGACCACAGCGACCAGCGGGATCGCGGCGATCCGGAACCAGGTCAGCGAGGTGGCAATATTGAACTGCGGATACACGGGGCCATTCTAGCCTTCCGGCCCGCGAAACGCGGTTGCCTCTTGCGGAATAGCCGTCTCACGGTTCCCCGCCGTGCAGATGGTCATAGATTCGCTGCGCCAGTACCCGACTGATACCGTGAACCTTGGCGAGGTCCGCAACACCAGCCTGCCGGATCCCCTGCAGGCCGCCGAATTGACGGAGCAACGCCCGCCGGCGCTGGGGTCCCAGCCCTTCAATGGAGTCCAGGCTCGAGGACATACGCGCCCTAGCCCGCCGCTGCCGGTGCCCGGTGATGGCAAAGCGGTGGGCCTCATCGCGAACCTGCTGGATCAGCAGGAGCGCGGGCGAGTCCGGCGGCAACGTTCGCTCCGAGGACTCGCCCGGCACCACCAGCTTTTCCTCGCCCACTCGACGGTCGCGGCCCTTGGCGATGCCGACCAGCGGCAGATGGGCCAACTGGAGTTCCTCGAGTGCTGCCCTCGCCTTCTCGACCTGGCCTCGGCCACCATCGATGAGGATGAGATCGGGCAGGGGCGCCTCGCCCCGCCGGATCCGTGCAAAACGACGTTCGACGACCTGACCGATGGCCGCATAGTCATCACCCGGCTCGATATCACGGATATTGAAGCGGCGGTAATCGGCCTTGATCGGGCCGTCAGTGCCGAACACGACACAGGCAGCCACCGTTTCAGTGCCACCTGTGTGGCTGATATCGAAGCACTCAATGCGTTTTGGAACGTCCTCCAGGGCCAGTGCTTCGGCCAGGCTCTCGAGCTGCGTCCGCAGGGAGGAATTGGCGGCAAGGCGGCTGGCGAGGCCCTGAGACGCATTCGTCGCTGCCATTTCCAGCCAGCGCTTCCGGGTGCCGCGGACCTGGTGCCGGATCCGGCACGCCCGCCCTTGTCGCTCTGCCAATACGGCTTCCAGCAGGGCAGCGTCGAGCGGCGCCACCGGCACCAGAATTTCCGCGGGCGGCTGCTCATGAAAGTAGTGCTGGGCGATGAAAGCAGCAATCACTTCGTCGGGATCCGTGCCAGCCACCACGCGCGGAAACCAGGTGCGGCTGCCAAGCACCCTGCCACCGCGAATGAGGATTACCGCCACACAGGCTTGCCCCTGTTCCTGGTGCAGGCCGAGTACGTCAGCTTCTTCAATGCCCGTGCCGGCAACAACCTGTTCAGCCTGAATTCTGCGGATCAGTGTGACCTGGTCCCGCAATATCGCCGCCCGCTCGTAGTCCAGATTGACGGAGGCGTGCTCCATTCGCTCAATGAGGCTGGCGAGGACCGCGGCGTTCCGGCCTTCGAGAAACAGGACAGCGTCTTCCACATCCCGGCGATAGTCCTCGGCGGAGATCAGGCCGACACAAGGCGCCGTGCAGCGCTGGATCTGGTGCTGAAGGCAGGGGCGCGTGCGATTGGAAAAAAAGGTCTCGGAGCACTGGCGGACGCGAAACAGCTTCTGAAGCTGCACCAGGCTTTCACGCACGGCGCCGGCGTTGGGCCAGGGGCCCAGGAAGCGGCCTTTCGACTTCCTGGCGCCCCGATGGAACTCGAAGCGTGGAAACGCCTGTTGGGTGGAGACGTAGATTGACGGGTAGCTCTTGTCGTCGCGCAGAACGACATTGAAGCGCGGCCGGTGCTCCTTGATCAGGTTGTATTCGAGCAGCAGCGCTTCCTGTTCCGTGCCCGTCACCGTGACTTCGACGCGATCTGTTTGCGCCATGAGCGCCTGGGTCTTCGGGTGATGGGACTTGGCGCCAAAGTAGGTGGCAACCCGCTTGCGCAGATCGCGGGCCTTGCCAACATAGAGGACGGTGCCCTCGCCCGTCAGCATGCGGTAGACACCGGGCCGGTTAGTCAGCGAAGCGAGAAAGGCCTTGCTGTCAAATGGCTCGTCCATGACCAGCGATTCGCATCGCAACTTCCATCGCCTGTTCATAGTTCAAGCGCGGATCTACCTGGCTCCGGTAGTCGCGCCGCAAGTCCGCGTCGGTGAGCCCCCGCGCACCACCCGTGCATTCCGTCACGTGATCGCCGGTCAATTCCAGATGCACTCCCCCGAGATGCGACCCCGCCGTGCGGTGCACATCGAACGCCCCGTCAAGTTCTTCCAGGATGTTTTCAAAGCGGCGGGTTTTCAGGCCGGAAGATGCCGTTTCGGTATTTCCGTGCATCGGGTCGCAAACCCAGACCACGTTGGCGGCAGCCTCGTTGACCGTGGCTATAAGTCCGGGAAGCACCTTGCGAATACGCGCGGCACCAAGCCTGTGAATAAGCGTAAGCCGCCCGGGCCTGTTGGCCGGATTCAGCGTCCGCAGTAATCCGCGCAGGGCGGCCGGCGATGTCTCGGCGCCGATCTTCACCCCAATCGGGTTGCTGATGCCCCTAAAGAATTCCACATGGGCGCCGTCGAGCTGGCAGGTTCTGGCGCCGATCCAGGGAAAGTGGGTGGTGAGGTCGTACCAGCTTTGCCGGCGCTCCAGGTACCGGGTCTGCGCCTGTTCATAGGGAAGGTGGAGGCCTTCGTGGCAGGTGAAGAAATTGACCCGGCGCGCCTGATCGATGGATTTACCCGTCAGGCTTTCAAAGAAGTCCAGACCATCAGCCACGGTCTGGACCATCCGGTGGTACTGATCGGCCAGCGGCGAGTGCTGGACCCAGTCGAGGTCCCAGTTCTCCGGGTGGTGGAGATCTGCAAATCCGCCGTCGATCAGGGAGCGAACAAAGTTGAGGGTCAGGGCCGATCGCTCGTAGGCGCGAAGCATCAGCTCCGGGTCCGGTTCGCGGTCCGCGGCTGTGAAGGCATTTCTATTGATGATGTCGCCGCGAAAACTGGGCAGGGTCTGATCCGTGCGCGTTTCAGTGTCGGCCGATCGCGGCTTGGCGTACTGCCCGGCCATCCGCCCGACCCGCACTACGGGCCGCTTCAGTCCCGAGATGATCACGACGCTCATCTGCAGCAGGATCTTGAGCTTGGTGACGATGGCATCCGACCGGCAGTCGTCGAAGGTCTCGGCACAATCGCCGCCCTGGAGGACGAATGCCTTGCCCGCGCCGGCCAGCGCCAGCTGGTCGCGCAAGGCGTCGACCTCCCAGGAGGTGACGAGCGGCGGCAAGCGCGCCAGCTCAGCCATCACCGCGTCGGCGCGCTGCTGGTCCCGGTAGCTTGGAATCTGGCCTGCTGTGCGGGCCAGCCAGCTGGCGGGGTGCCAGGTGGCTTCGGCCGTAGGATCGATCATGCGCCGGGACTATGCCACAAGCCTTAAGCAGAGTCGCCGGGGTCACTTGTGCCGCTTCGCGTCCTCCCACTTGTGATCCAGTTCTGCGGGACTCAGTTTCCCCCACTCCAGGTTTTCGCGCCGAATCGACCGTTCGACGAGCCTGAAACGGGCCTCAAATTTTCGACAGGCCTGCCTCAGTGCCTGTTCCGGGTCCACGTGACAGTGCCGGGCAAGACTTGAGCAGGCCAGCAGCAGATCCCCCACTTCCTCTGCGATTTCATCCGGTCTGGCTCGCTCCCGGGCGGTTGCCAGTTCATCGAGTTCCTCGCGGACTTTGGCAAACGCGCCGCTGGCGTCTGGCCAGTCGAAACCGACTCTTGCAGCGCGCTTGCCCAGCTTCTCCGCGCGGGTGAGCGCTGGCAACGCCTGCCCGACACCGGCGATGGCAGAGTCATCACCACCCCGCCGCTGCCTCTCGGAAGCCTTGAGCGACTCCCAGGCGTCCCGTTGGGCATCGGCCGTCGGCACACTGTCGGTGCCAAACACGTGAGGGTGACGCCGCAGCATCTTGTCGCTAATTGCTGCGACGACATCGCCGAAATCAAAGGCTCGGATCTCACTGGCCATCTGCGCGTGGAATACGACTTGCAGCAGCAGGTCCCCGAGTTCTTCGCACAGTTCCGGCAGGTCATCGCGGTCGATGGCATCGGCCACTTCGTAGGCTTCTTCAATGGTGTACGGGGCGATCGAACCAAAGTCCTGTTCGCGGTCCCAGGGGCAACCCCGCACCGGGTCGCGCAGCGTGGCCATGATCTCGAGCAGGGTCGCAATGTCGCGATTATCTTGTTTCATACAGTGCTTCACCCAGTGACTTCAGGATCTGAGCCGTGGCGCCCCAGATGTTATGGGGGCCAAACTGGCAGGCATAGACTGGCACCGCGACGCCGCGCACGATTCGTTCGCTGCGCACCAGGTTGACCGGGTCAAGCAGGTGGGTCAGCGGTACCCGGATAATCTCGGCCACTTCCCGCGGATCGGCGTGCAGCGTGAACCCGGGGCGGAGCACGGCAACGACCGGGCAGACCGCAAAGCCGGTTACGACGGCGTGCGGTGGCAGGTACCCGATCACGTCGATGAATTCGGGCGCTACGCCAACCTCTTCGTGTGTCTCTCGCAAGGCGGCGGCAAGCGGGCTCTCGGCAGGCGACTGCAGGCGACCGCCCGGAAAGCTGATCTGGCCCGGGTGATCCCGCAAATGGTCAGTGCGGCGCGTGAGGAGGACATCCCAGTGTTCTTCACGCGCGATGAGCCCCACCAGCACGGCTGCCGGTATCAACGGCGTCGGAAACAGCTGCGCGGCGATGTCGCGCGGCAGGCGCGCGACCGCTTCGCGCGACAGGTCTTCGGGTGGTCGCGAACCCCTTAGAGCGGTGATGAGCTGGGCAATCACCCGAGGTTGCCGGCAAGCGTCAGGACTTGATGCCGCCCTTCGTCAAACCCTTTGCGTTGAGGAGCCGGTTGATTTCCTTGCTTGAAAGGTCGGTGAGTTCCGCCGCGACTTCCCGGACTGTCCGCCGCTCCGCGTAGGCCTTCTTGGCAATGGCCGCACCCTTTTCATAGCCAATCACGGGGTTCATGGCGGTCACGAGGATGGGGTTACGATCAAGTGCCTCCGCGAGCTTGTCGTGATTAACGGTGAAGCCGGCGATCGCCTTGTCGCCGAGTGCGGTGCTGGCATTGGCCAGTAACGCAATGCTCTGGAGCAGGTTGTAGGCCACGACCGGCAGCATGACGTTGAGCTGAAAATTGCCCGATTGGCCTGCGATGACGATGGTGGCGTCATTGCCGATGACTTGCGCGGCGACCATGGCCACGGCTTCCGGAATCACCGGGTTTACCTTCCCGGGCATGATGCTGCTGCCCGGCTGCAGACCCGGCAGGGCTATTTCCCCGATGCCGGCCAGTGGGCCACTGTTCATCCAGCGCAGGTCGTTGGCAATTTTCATGAGCGCTACAGCCAGCGTGCGCAGTTGACCGGAAAGTTCCACGGCCGTGTCCTGGCAGCTCAGCGACTCAAAGAGGTTCCTGGAGACGTCGAATTTGACGCCGGTCTTTTCGCTCAGCAACACAGCGACTTTCTTGCCAAACTTCGGATGGGCATTGATGCCGGTTCCAACCGCGGTGCCGCCCTGCGCGAGCCGGGTCAGCCGTGGCAGGCAGTCAGCGATCCGGGCTTCAGCGTTTGCGATCTGCTGGGCCCAGCCGCCGAGTTCCTGGCCCATCCGGACCGGCATCGCATCCATCAGGTGCGTACGGCCGGTCTTCACCACATCATGGGTTTCCTTCGCCTTCCGGATAATGACCTTGCGCAAGTGCGCCAGGGCGGGAAGCAACGCCTCCGATACTTCCAGGGCAGCGCTGAGGTGGATCGCCGTCGGAACGACATCGTTGCTGCTCTGGCCCATGTTGACGTCGTCGTTGGGATGAACCTCGGCACCCAGTCGCCGGGTGGCAAGCCGCGCGATGACTTCGTTGGCATTCATGTTGGAACTGGTGCCGGAACCGGTCTGGAAGACATCGATCGGAAACTGGCTGTCGTGCTGACCCTCGGCAATGGCAAGAGCAGCTGCCTGAATCGCCACTGCCTTGCCGGTCTTGAGCAACCCGAGTTCGGCATTGGCACCCGCCGCCGCCCACTTGATGAGGCCGAGCGCCCGGATGAAACCGCGGGGCATCGGCAGGCCGCTGATTGGAAAATTCTCCACCGCACGCTGCGTCTGGGCGCCCCAGAGAGCCTGCTCCGGCACCTGAAGCTCGCCCATGCTGTCCCGTTCCACGCGATAGTCCTTCTTCGCCATTCCCGCTCTCCTGATCGGTGGGTCTGAACCATGCGCCGCGCCGTAATAGCCCGCGATGATCAGCCGTGTTGGTGTATCATTTTCGGCGCTGAATTATAGGGTTTTTCCGAACCACGGATATGGATCGCGAGCCATTGACCGCTATTTCGCCGCTAGACGGCCGGTATTCTTCGAAGACAGATTCCCTCCGGAATATCTTCAGCGAGTACGGCCTGATCCGGTTCCGGGTACTGACCGAGGTCCGCTGGGTGCAGTTTCTGGCCGAGGAACCCGGCGTCGAAGGTCTGGCCCCGCTTTCTCCGGCGGGCAATGAGGTCCTGAACGCCCTCGCCGAGCAGTTCTCGCCGGACGATGCCCGTCGCGTCAAGGAGATCGAACGGCGCACCAATCATGACGTGAAGGCCGTTGAGTACCTGATCGCCGAGCGCCTCGCCAACGATTCGGAACTGGCCAGGATCCGGTCTTTCCTGCATTTCGCCTGCACGTCGGAAGACATCAATAATATCGCCTACGCGCTCATGCTCCGGCACGGCCGGGATGATCTGCTGCTCCCCCAGTTTCGCCAGATCGTGGCCGTCCTTGACGCAATGTCCCGCAACCTGGCCGATACGCCCATGCTCGCGCGCACGCACGGGCAGCCGGCAAGTCCGACCACGATGGGCAAGGAACTGGCCAACACGGCGTGGCGTCTCAAGCGCCAGTTGCAGCAACTGCGCGCCGTGGAACCGCTTGCCAAGATGAATGGCGCCGTCGGTAATTTCAACGCGCATCGCGTTACGTATCCGGATGTTGACTGGTCAGGCGTCTCACGCCGCTTCGTCGAATCCCTGGGCCTGGTCTGGAATCCGTACACAACACAGATCGAGCCGCATGACTGGATTGCGGAGTACTGCCACTGCCTCATTAGATGCAACGTGATCCTCCTCGACCTGGCTCGTGACCTGTGGGGCTATATCTCCATCGGGTATTTTCGCCAGCGCAAGGTAGACAGCGAAGTGGGCTCTTCGACAATGCCGCACAAGGTCAACCCGATCGACTTCGAGAACGCCGAGGGCAATCTCGGGATCGCCAACGCGTTGCTGGCTCACTTTGCCGAGAAGCTGCCGGTGTCCCGCTGGCAGCGGGACCTGAGTGATTCGACGGTGTTGCGCAATCTTGGTGTCGCGATCGGGCACAGTACCCTGGCCGTACAGTCGCTCGTGACCGGCCTCCGCAAGCTGGAGGCCGATGCCCCCCGGATGCAGGCGGACCTTGAGCAGGCCTGGGAACTGCTGGGCGAAGCCGTGCAAACCGTCATGCGCCGGCACGGGCATACCGACGCCTATGAGCAACTGAAAAACCTCACGCGTGGCACGACAATTACCCGGGAGTCCCTCGCCGGATTCCTGCGGGCGGTCGACCTGCCGGCGGCCGAACGGGAACGGCTGCTGGCCCTGACTCCGGCGGCCTACACGGGCGATGCGGCCGCGCTCGCCCGCCTGGCGGCCGACTCGGAGCCCTGAATCCACCGACCGGGGCCGCCCGTGCCGCCAAACGTGACGGAGTTGGCACATTGATGCCGAGCGGGCTTCGTACAATTCGATGTGGCCAGTTCAGACACCCCCGGCAACACGCGTTCCGAGCGGACTCAAGGTCGCCGCTGGGTTCTCGCCAACCTTGAAGATACCCTCGCCGCCGCCATCGAGATTGCGGCAGTCGCGCGTCGTGGCCTGTCCATCCTCACGCCGGATCTGGAACCCGGCGTGTATGACCACGAGCGATTCCTGGAAATCGTCAAACACCTGATTCTGGCCAAGCGCTTTGCCCGGGTGCGCGTTCTGATTTCGGATCCGCAACGGACGATCCGGCTCGGCAATCGGCTGGTTGGCCTTGGCCGCCGGCTGAATACCTACATCGAGTTCCGCAATGTAAATGCCGACTACCGTGATCATCGTGAAGCATTTCTTCTGGCCGATGACGTGGCATTGCTCTACCGGATAAATCACGCGCGGTGGGAAGGTATCGCCGATACCTACGAGCCGGCTGTCGCCCGTCGCTACCTCAATCTCTTTGAAGAGATCTGGGCTGCTTCGGAAAATTCCCGCGAACTTCGCCAGTTGCGCGTCTAGACCGGGATAGCTCCCCGGCTGCTAGAATTTGGCGTCATGTCAGGCGCCCACTCCAAACGGGTCATCGTTGCGCTGTCCGGCGGGGTCGACTCTGCCGTGGCCGCGCTGTGTTTGCTGCGCGACGGTTACCGCGTCGAAGCGCTGCACATGACCAACTGGGACGACGCCAATGAGTACTGCACTGCCGGCGCGGACCTTGCCGATGCCAGACGGGTCTGTGCCGACCTGGGTATTCACCTGCATCATGTCAATTTTGCCCGCGAGTATCGCGACGAAGTCTTTGCCGGCTTCTTGAGCGAGCTGCGGGCCGGCCGAACGCCGAACCCCGATGTGGCCTGCAATCGGCATATCAAGTTCGGCGTGTTCATGGAGCACGCCCGCCGGCTTGGTGCCGACCTGATTGCCACCGGACACTACGCCCGCATCCTTGCCGGGCCCCCGTCGCGACTGTTCAGGCCGGCGGACCGCGAGAAGGATCAGACGTACTTCCTGCATGCAATTGAGGGCAGCGCGCTCGAGCGAACCCTCTTCCCGCTCGGACTGCTCGAAAAGTCCGAGGTCCGTCGTCTGGCCCGCGACTATGGGCTCTCCAATCACGCCCGGCGTGACAGCACAGGAATCTGCTTCGTGGGGGAACGCCCGTTCCGGGATTTCCTGGCCGAACATCTGCGTCCTGCACCCGGACCCATCCTGGGCGCGGTGGGCCAGCAGCTCGGTGAACACATCGGCCTGCCTTTTTACACCCTGGGCCAGCGCGAGGGCCTGCAGATCGGCGGGCGGAACGACAGTCTCCAGTCGCCGTGGTTTGTGGCCGCCAAGGACGCGGCCCGGAACGCCCTCATCGTTGTCCAGGGGCAGGACCACCCCTGGCTGTTCCGTCAGGAATTAAGTGCCGGGGATCTTCGCTGGCTGACCGGGGAACCGACGGGTCTTGCTGACGGTCTCGAATTTCACGCCCGCATACGGCATCGGCATGCCCCGGCGCCGTGTCACGTCATGTTGCTCCCCGATGGTCGCGCCCGGGTGCATTTCGAAACGCCGCAAAGAGCCCCGGCGCCGGGTCAGTACGTCGTGTTTTATCAGGGCGACGAGTGCCTGGGTGGTGGCGTCATTCAGGACGGCGATCCAGCACCGGAAGTGGCGATGCGAGTCAAGCTGGCAACGGCCGCTAGTAACGACGTAGGCCGGATCGTTCCGCTATAATTTCCGGTTAAAGCAGCTCGAATGCCCGGCGCCCACCCTGAATGCGGAGACACCAGCCATGGCGAAAACCAGCGACACGACGTCCACCCTGTCCGTCAATGGCACAGACTACGAGATCTACAGCCTGTCTGCTGTCAAAGAGGGCCACGTCAGTCGCCTGCCCTACTCGCTGAAGATCCTTCTTGAAAACCTCCTGCGCCATGTCGCCACCGGCGATGTGCGCCCCGCCGATATCAGCGCCCTCGCCAACTGGGACCCAAAAGCCAGCGCTGAGCACGAGATCGCCTTCACCCCGGCGCGCGTCATCCTTCAGGACTTCACTGGCGTACCAGCCGTGGTAGATCTCGCCGCAATGCGCGACGCGGTCGTAAGGCTCGGCGGCAAGGCCGAGGCCATCAACCCGCAGTCGCCGGCCGAACTGGTCATCGACCATTCGGTCCAGGTCGATCACTACGGGAGCCCCGGTGCGCTGAAAGCGAATACCACCGTGGAGTTCGCCAGGAACCAGGAGCGCTACGGTTTCCTGCGCTGGGGTCAGAATGCGTTCCGCAATTTCAAGGTTGTTCCGCCCAACACGGGGATCGTCCACCAGGTCAACCTTGAGTACCTGTCCAGGGTGGTCTTCGGCGTGGAAAGCAATGGCCGGCGGGTTGCGTACCCCGATACCGTGGTCGGCACGGACTCCCACACCACGATGATCAACGGCCTTGGCGTACTCGGCTGGGGTGTCGGTGGTATCGAGGCCGAAGCCGCGATGCTGGGCCAGTCCGTGACGATGCTCATCCCGGAAGTGATCGGCTTCCGCCTCACAGGCAAGCTCCGGGAGGGCACGACAGCGACGGATCTTGTGCTGACCGTGACAGAAATGCTGCGGAAGAAAAAGGTTGTCGGCAAGTTCGTGGAATTCTTCGGCGACGGCCTGTCTAACCTGCCGCTGGCTGATCGGGCCACGATCGGCAACATGTCGCCGGAATTCGGCAGCACTGTGGCGATTTTCCCGATCGACCAGGAAACGATCCGTTACCTGGAACTGTCCGGCCGACCGGCGCCGGAGATTGCACTCATCACGGCATACGCCAAGACACAGGGACTGTGGCGCAATGACGGCCAGGCTGACCCGCTATTCAGCGATATTCTGGAACTGGACATGGGTGACGTCCAACCCAGCGTGGCCGGCCCCAGCCGGCCCCAGGATCGCATTGCACTGCGTGACCTGTCGGCCGCCTACGCGACGATCGAGGCTAAACAGGTTGCCGACGGCAAAACGGGTACCGCGCCCGTCAAGGTGACCAGCAAGGGCCAGACCTTCGATCTCAAGAACGGCTCAGTACTCGTGGCCGCGATCACGAGTTGCACGAACACCTCCAACCCTTATGTGATGGTCGGCGCCGGCCTTCTGGCCCGGAATGCCGCGCGGCTTGGCCTCAAGCCCAAGCCGTGGGTGAAAACGAGCCTTGCCCCCGGCTCCCGCGTGGTCAGCAACTACCTGGAGAAATCCGGCCTGCTGAAAGACCTCAATGCGCTGGGTTTCAATATTGTCGGGTTCGGCTGCACAACCTGCATTGGCAACTCCGGCCCCCTCGATGAACCCATCGAAAAGGCCGTGCGCGAGGGCAAGCTCGTCGGTTGCAGCGTGCTCTCGGGAAACCGGAACTTCGAGGGCCGGATTCACCCCCTCGTGCGCAACAATTTCCTGGCGTCGCCGCCACTGGTTGTCGCCTACGCGCTCGCAGGCAATATCCACGTGGACCTCGAAAAGGAACCACTCGGTACCAGCAAGGACGGCAAACCTGTCTACCTCCGGGACATCTGGCCTGGCCAGAAGGAGATCCAGGAGATCGTTACCGGGAGCCTCGACTCCGCGATGTTCCGCGACAGCTATGCCAACGTCTTCACGGGCGACGAGAACTGGAACTCCATCAAGGTACCGACGGGCAATCTCTTTGCATGGGCAGACGACTCAACCTACGTGCGGAATCCGCCCTACTTCGACGGCATGACCCGCGAGCCATTGGCCGTCACCGACATCACGGGGGCGCGGGTGCTCGCACTGCTCGGGGATTCAGTCACCACGGACCATATCTCTCCGGCTGGCTCCATCGGCAAGGACAGCCCCGCAGGCAGGTACCTTGTTAGCAAAGGCGTTCAACCATCTGATTTCAATCAATATGGCGCCCGTAGAGGTAACCACGAAGTGATGATGCGCGGCACCTTCGCCAATATCCGCCTGCGCAACCAGCTGGTGCCGGGCACCGAGGGCGGTTACACCGTCCACCTGCCGAGCGACGACCAGCTGTCCATCTTCGACGCCGCCATGCGTTACGCGCAAGAGAAGGTTCCGTTAGTGATCCTGGCGGGCAAGGAATACGGCAGCGGTTCGTCCCGCGACTGGGCAGCAAAAGGCACCAAGCTGCTGGGTGTGCGCGCCGTGATCGCCGAAAGCTACGAGCGCATCCACCGCTCCAACCTGATCGGTATGGGGGTTCTGCCCCTGGAATTTCAATCCGGAGAGAGTGCGGCATCGCTGGGTCTCGACGGGCGTGAGGTCTACGACATCGCCGGGCTCGACGAAGGCCGTGCGCGGGAAGTGGCGGTCGCTGCCCATCGTGACGACGGAACGAAGATCAGTTTTCGCGCGCGTGTCCGTATTGATACGCCGAAGGAACGTGAGTACTTCGCCCACGGCGGCATCCTGCATTACGTTCTGCGACAGCTGGCCACGGCGGCCTAAGGCCGGCGTGGCTGACCTGATCGACGTCGGGGCGAACCTCACTCACGAGAGTTTTTCCGACGACCTTCCGGCCGTAATAGACCGGGCCGCCGGCGCGGGTGTCCGCCGGCTCCTCGTGACCGGGACCACCCTGGCGGGATCCGAAGCGGCGCTGTCGCTGGCTCGTTTGCACCCGGGAGTATTGTGGGCCACGGCTGGCGTGCATCCGCATTGCGCGGCCGACTTTGACGACGACGCGGAAGACCAGCTTCGCACACTGTTGCGAGACCCGCTCGTAGTGGCCGCCGGCGAGTGCGGACTCGACTACTACCGCGACTTCTCGCCACGAGAGGCCCAGCGCAGCGCCTTTGCGCGGCAACTGGAACTGGCGGCGGCCAGCCAGCGTCCGCTGTTTCTGCATCAGCGTGATGCACACGGCGATTTCCTGGGCCTGCTGAAGGAGCAGGGCTCCAGCCTGCCGGCGGGCGTTGCGCATTGTTTTACCAACGGTCCGGATGAACTGGCGGACTACCTGGCCATCGGCCTGCACATCGGCATTACGGGCTGGATCTGTGATGAACGCCGGTCTGCGGCCCTGCGTGCAGCGGTCGCTGCGCTGCCCCTCGACCGCGTGGTCGTGGAAACCGATGCGCCCTATCTGCTGCCGCGAACCATCCGGCCCGCACCCGGAAGCCGGCGAAACGAGCCGGCCTGGTTGCCCGAAATTGTCCGCACGCTGGCTGAGTTCATGGGAGAGAGTCCGGAAATCGTGGCCGAGGCCACCACCCGGAACGCGGAACGACTCTTCGGTATCAGCGCGAACTGACGGTCAGAAGATGATCCATGCGGGCAGCGATCGCTGCCTGCCGAAGGCGCTCCCAGGCCATCAGGTAGCCGTCCACGGCGGAGCGGGCCCCGCTTGCCTCTTTCTCCAGTTCCTGCAGGAGTGGCTCCAGGAGCATCACGCTTTTTGGCTGACCCTTGGTGAACTGGGCGCGTCCGGCGAACGCCACAAAGCCGACCACGGGGGCCTCGGGAGTCAGGCGCTTGACAGCCGCCACCCGGTCCCAGAGACCGGGCTGCGGGTTCGCGAAGGTGAAGCGCCGGTCGTCCGCAATGACGGTCCAGTCCTGCATGGCCTCGCTGCCAAATACATGACCTTCAACATCCTTGATATCGATAACCAGAATTCCACGCCCGGTCAGCAGTGCGTACTGAACCTGGATCTCCGCGCCATTGCCGTCAGGGATGACAAAGTTCGCCAGTACGCCGCGGCAGGACTGCCGCAGGCGACGGTCTATGTCCCGGCGCCTGCGCCGATTAAACCGCCACAACAGCAGGCCGGCAATGGTGAACAGCGCCAGGATGCCAACCGCCAGCAGGAGCAGCAGTGAAGTGTCCGGAGTTGAAATCAAGCGCTCAAGCATCGGATCAGAGCTTCGCTGCCAGCGCAGCCAGGCTGGCTGTAATGGTGTCGAATTTCGCCGGTCTGGTCAGCAGTGCCGTGAGCTCTGCTGGCGGTTCCACGCTCGCGCCAAGCAAGGGCTCGACGATTGTGTCGAATTTTGCGGCGTGGGCCGTGGCCACCACAAGCCAGTCCCGCCGGACCCGCTCCTCCGCCGGCAGTTCCCGATAAACGTGTAATCCGGTCGCCGTGTGCGGACACCACGCCAGCCCGTGGCGCCTGTACTCGTCAATAATGGTGCTGCGAATTTCAGCATCGGTAACGGGGATGGCAGAAACTTCCTCGCGCAGGGTGCAGATGTCACCACACAGGACCCGCAGCCGCTCGAGATTGCTCGGATCGCCGACGTCCATCGCCGACGCCAGCGTCGGTACACTGGGCCGGGGCATGAGCTGGCCGGTTGCCAGGTAATCCGGAATGGTGGTGTTGGCGTTGGTCGCGAGGACGATCCTGTCGATCGGCAGTCCGACGCGGCGGGCCCACACGCCGGCAAAGGCATTGCCGAGATTGCCGGTCGGCACGATGAAGCTCGCGTTTCGTCCGGTGGACCGCCAGTGCGACAGGCTGGCGAATGCGTAGTAGGCCGCCTGCGGCAGAAGGCGGCCTACGTTGATGCTGTTTGCCGAACAGAGCCGGTGTTTGGCCCGCAGGGCAGAATCGGCAAATGCCGCCTTTACCAGTCGCTGGCAGTCATCAAACTCACCTCGTACCGCCAGTGACTGCACGTTGTCGCCCCAGCAGGTCAGCTGATGCTGCTGCCGCGGGGAGACCCGTCCTTCCGGGAAAAGCACCACGACCCGGGTGCCTGGCCGCAGGTGATACGCGGCCGCGACCGCGCCGCCCGTGTCGCCCGACGTGGCCACGAGCACAGTGACCGGTGCCTGCGCATAAACGCCGTCCCGGATGATGCTTTCCATGCAGTGTGCCAGGAATCGGGCGCCGACGTCCTTGAAAGCGGCCGTCGGTCCGTGAAAGAGTTCCAGCACCGACAGCGCGCCCGGGGCAGTTTCCAGCGCGCGCACTGGCAACGGAAAATTGAACGCTGACGCGCAGATCGCCGGCAGCTGGTCAGCCAGCGTAGACCCGGCAAAGAACGGCTCCAGAAACTTGCCGGCAACGACGGGGAAGTCATCAGACGCAGGAAGATCTGCCAGCGCAACGATCGGCAACTCGTCCGGCACATACAAGCCACCGTCCGGGGCAGTGCCGCTCATGATGGCCTGCTCGATACTCACGGCCGGACCACCGCGGGTGCTGACGTAGTGCATCGCAGTCCTCAGAGTGGCGCCCCGAGGTAAGTGGCAAGCCGCAAAATATCCGCGAAGACACCAGCGGCAGTAACCGCAGGACCGGCACCGGGGCCCTGCACGACCAGTGGGTTCTCACTGTAGCGGGCCGAGGCATACCTCACGATATTGTCCGTCAGGTTGATGTTGGCGAACGGGTGGCGCCGGGGCAACGATTCCAGCCGGACAGTTGCGGTACCGGCGCGACGGTCGAGCCTGCCCACATAGCGAAGCACCTCGTCGGCCGAGTTCGCTCTTGCCCATCGCTCAGCCATCGCCGCATCGTGCGCCGGCAACGCCCGCAGGAAGTCCTCGGATGAGCCGCCCTCGAGGCCCACGGGAATGAGACTTTCGACCTCGACGTCGCGCATCTCGAGCCGCATGCCCATCTCGCGGCTCAGGATGATGACTTTGCGGGTAACGTCCATTCCAGAAAGATCATCCCGGGGATCCGGCTCGGTATAGCCTGCCTCCCTCGCCTCGCGAACGATCGTGGAAAACGGCTTGCTGCCGTCAAAGACATTGAAGAGGTACGCCAGCGTGCCGGAGAAAATGCCTTCAATGCTGCGGATCTCGTCGCCGGTTTCCCGCAGGTCCCGGAGGGTGCCAACGATTGGTAACGCGGCGCCCACGGTGGTTTCATACAGGAATCGCGTGTTGTGCCGACGACGGACCTCGTGCAACTGGTCGTAGGCACTCAGGGGGCCGCTGGGTGCTTTCTTGTTCGGTGTAACAACATGGACACCACCGCCGAGCCATTCCACATACCTCGCCGCCACGTCCTCGCTGGTGCTGCAATCGACTACGACGGCGTGCGGGAGGTGTTCGGCGTGCACGTGGTTGGTGAACTCTGCCCAGTCGAGTGGCACGGACAGCTTCTCGAAATCTTCGTGCCAGGTAGCCAGGTTGATCGCACGATCACTCAGCAGCATCCGCTTCGATGAGGCAATGGCCCGCACCCTCAGATCCAGATTGAACTGGGACTTCAACCGGGGCACCTCGGCCGCCATCTGCTTCAGCAAAACCTTGCCGACATTACCCGGGCCGATTAGGCCGATGGAGATGGTCTCTGCCGAGAGGTAGAAGCCCGAGTGAACCGCGCGCAGGGCGCGCGTGGAATCCTGCCGGGCAATTACTGCAGAGATATTCCGCTCCGACGAGCCCTGGGCAATGGCCTTCACGTTGATGCCGGCATTGCCAAGCGTGCCCAGGAACCGGCCGGCAATTCCGGGCATGCCGGCCATACCGTCGCCCACCACTGCAATCACGCTGCACGGATTCTTGACTGTCACGCTTTGCACTAGTCCCTGCTTCAGTTCGGCGGCAAAGGCGCGATGCACCACGCGCTCCGCCTTGTCTGCCATCCCGCTGGGAACGCCGATACAGATCGAGTGTTCCGAACTCGCCTGCGAAATGAGAATTACGGAAATGTCGGCTTCACGGAGCGCACCAAACAGGCGATCAGCCGTTCCGGGGACGCCGATCATTCCGGCGCCTTCAATATTCAGCAGCGCCACATCATCAACTACCGTTATGCCCTTGATCGGCTGGCTGGGATCGGATTCGGGTCCGATCAGTGAACCGGGCGCCGACGGATTGAACGTATTCCGGATCCAGATTGGAATTCCCCGCTGCACGGCCGGGGACATGGTCTGCGGGTGAATCACCTTGGCGCCAAAGTAAGCCAGCTCCATGGCCTCGCTGTAGGACAAGGCATGGATGATCGCCGCTTCAGGAACGCGGTTTGGATCGGCGCTCATGACTCCATCCACGTCCGTCCAGATCGTGATCTTCTCGGCATCGACCAGAGCACCAACAATTGAGGCAGAAAAATCGCTGCCGTTTCTGCCCAGCGTCGTGTGCAGGCCGTTCCGCTCGCTGGCGATGAAACCCGTGATGACCGCAATGCCGAAGGTGTCCCTGGTAAAGTGTCGGCTGGCGTTAGCGCGCGACTCCTCCCACTGGACGGCTGGACCCATTTCGCCATGTTCAATGACAATGAGATCCCTGGCATCGATCCAGTGCACATCCCGCCCGCCGGCAAACGCTCTCGCCCGCTCGGCGAGATAGGCGGCCAGTAGCCGGGACGACCAGAGCTCGCCGTAGCCCGCTATCAGGTCGCGGCTGCGATCTCCCGCCTGGCGCACCAGGGCGATCGCCCGCAGAACGTCCCGCAGGTCTTCCAGGTCTGCAGCGAAGGACTTCAGAATCTCATCGGAACTGTGCTTTTGCTTGAGCAGGGCCAGGACAGTCGCCCGGTACCGGGTGGCAATGGCATCAATCTGCGGAGCGACATCCGGTGACGACTGCTCGGCAGCCGCGACCAGCCCAATGAGCGCATCCGTGGTCTTGGCCATGGCGGAAACCACGACGGCCTGACGCGCCACCGGCTCATCGAGCAGGATGTCGGCAACCCGGCGGAAACAGTCCGCGTCCTGAAGGCTGGTGCCGCCAAATTTGTGGACGTGCCAACCGCTCAGGTTGGTCAAATCGTTCAGCTTGGAAGTCATGGGTGCGCCATCGTCGGATCAGGGAAAAAGGCGGGTAATGATACCCGTTCTGACCTTGGGCCACAGGGGTCAGACTGCCAGCTCGGCCATCGGTCCGGGTTGTAGGCTAGAATCATTGATCGATGGTCAGAATCTTTATTGCCGCTGTTGAGACTCAACGCGACAGGGCGGACCTGGAGAGGTCCGTCGGGACGCCGATCGAGCGGCAACTCATCATCCGGAACTTCAGCGACGCCACCTACCCGGAACTGATAGACATAGAACGGCGTGGCCACGGGTTTTATGCCTGGGGGTTGCGCGGGACGCCGGAGAACGTTGAAAACTGGTTCCAGATGAACGTCGGGGACTTTGTTCTGCTCGGCCAAAGGGATACTTACCGTCACTACGCCAAGGTGCTGGGGCGTTACGAGAACGCCAAGGCCGCGCGGACGATCTGGGGCGATGAGGCGCCCGATGATGAGGTCCGCGAATACCTCTTCTTCCTGTCAGAACCCATTGCCCTCGGTCTGCCATTCAATGAGCTGGCCGACTACCTGCCAGCCGCCGCAGCCCAGTTTGCGCCGGTGCCGGATGAGGCGATGGAGCGGATCGAAGCTGACTTCGGCACCGTCGAACGCTTTGCACGCCGACGTCTGCTGAACACCGCCGTCGGCGGCCCGATTCTCGACATGAGTGGCATGATCCGGATCTCCGAACGGGATATGGCCCGCCTGCAGCTGGTTGAACCCCAGAACAGCAAGGATGGCCGGCAGGCTGTCATAGACACCATCATCAAGCGACGTGGGCACCCGCCGTTTCGACAAAGCTTGCTCGAGGCCTATGAGCACCGGTGTGCCATAACCAACTTCAATGCTGTCGATACGCTGGAGGCCGCGTGCATCGTGCCGTTCAGGGGGAAGTTCACTCACCATCCATCGAATGGCCTCCTGCTCCGGGCAGACATCCATGCGCTGTTTGACCTCGGCAAGATAGCCATCGACACCGGCACCATGTCGATTGTCATTACGGACGACCTCATGGATACCAGTTACCGGATTCTGTCCGGTCGCCCCTTGCGGTACCCGAAGAATGAGGGCCAGCGACCGAGCAGTGAGGCACTCGACCTGCACCGGCGACTGGCCGGACTCTGAGCGCCGCCCGTTATACTGCCGCCCATGTTCTTTACCGCTGAACAGTTTCTCGCCTGGCCCCGTCGCGCCATCACACTCCTCGGCATGTCCGGGGTCGGCAAAACGACGCTTACGGCGAAACTCCCGGCGTCTGCGTGGTTCCATTACTCCGGGGACTACCGGATTGGCACCAAGTATCTCGAGGAACCGATTCTCGACAACATCAAACGGCAGGCCATGCAGGTGGGTTTTCTGCGCGACCTGCTGCGTAGCGATTCCATTTACATTGCAAGCAATATCACGGTAAATAACCTGGCTCCGATCTCAACATTCCTGGGCAAGGTGGGCGCGCATTCCAGGGGCGGCCTGCCGCTCGACGAATTCAAGCGCCGGCAAAAGCGCCATGGAGACGCCGAAATCTCGGCGATGAGGGACGTCGCAGATTTCATCGTCAAGGCGAAGGAGATCTACGGCTACGACCACTTCCTGAATGACGCCGGCGGCAGCCTTTGTGAACTGGATGACCCGGGCATGATGAAGGTGCTGGCTGACCACACACTCATCCTGTACCTCCGCGCGGGCGACGACATGGAGCAGGAACTGATCCGTCGGGCCGTGACGAATCCCAAGCCGCTCTACTACCGGGAAGATTTCCTGGACCGGGAGATGAAGGCCTACCTGCAGGAAGCCGGGGAGTCCTCCCCCGATGAGATTGACCCGGATCACTTCGTGCGCTGGATCTTTCCCCGTCTCGTTCAGCATCGCCGCCCCCGCTACGCGGCTCTCGCGAGCGAGTTCGGGTATACGGTGGACGCCAGGGATATCGCTGACATACGGGACGAACAGGATTTTCTTAAGCTGGTCGTCGACGCCATACGGCGCAGAAGCTGACGGTGGGTTTCTATTCCGAGCAGATAATGCCGAGGGTAATCGCCGCCGGCATGAAGAACAAAGCCATGACGCGCTACCGTCCGCGTATTCCGGCACTCGCAAGCGGAACAGTGCTCGAAGTGGGAATCGGGTCCGGCCTGAATCTGCCCTACTACACCCGGAACGTGACACGCCTGATCGGCCTGGAGCCCTCGGCCCTGCTTCGCGAGGCAGCTGCTGAGGCAGCCAGTGAAGCCGTCTTTCCCGTGGAGTTGCTCGCTGCCGGCGCCGAGAGTATTCCACTGGAATCCGGCAGCATCGACGCGGTGGTGAGCACGTGGACCCTGTGCTCGATCCCGAACCTGGCCGCTTCCCTGGCGGAAATTCGCCGTGTCCTGCGGCCAGGTGGCCAGTTGCTGTTCTTCGAACACGGCCGCGCGCCGGACGCAGCCGTCAGCCGGTGGCAGGACCGCCTGGCACCTCTGTTCCGTGGTCTCGCCGGGTGCAATCCGAACCGGCAGATCGATGCGGACATTGTTGCAGCAGGCTTCCGGATGGTCGAAATCGAACGAAGTTACCTGGAAGGTCCCCGCTTCATATCCTGGCATTTCGTTGGCCAGGCAACGCCGAGGATTTGATATGGATTCACCCAAGGGGCAACGCCCCCTCGACGGCTACCGCGTTCTTGAAATGGGCCAGCTCCTTGCGGGCCCGTTTGCCGCCAGCGTCCTCGGCTACTTCGGGGCGGAGGTCATCAAGATCGAACCGCCGGGAGCTGGCGACCCGATCCGCACCTGGCGGGTCATGAAGGACGGCGTTTCACTCTGGTGGCACAGCCTGGGCCGCAACAAGAAATCCGTGACCCTGGATCTGCGCACCCCGAAAGGCCGGGCCATGGCGCGGCAACTGGCGCTGAAGTCGGATGTGCTGATCGAAAATTTCCGCCCGGGAACACTGGAGAAGTGGGGCCTGGGGCCGGCAGACCTGTGGCAGGAAAATCCCGGCCTGATCTACGGCCGTATTTCCGGCTATGGGCAGAACGGACCTTATGCGTCCAAGCCGGGTTTCGCGTCTGTCTGTGAGGGAGTTGGCGGCTTCCGCTACGTCAACGGCTTTCCCGGTGACGCACCGGTGCGCCCGAACCTGAGCATCGGCGACACCCTCGCCGGCATTCATTGCGTGATTGGAGTGCTCCTCGCCTGCATTCAGCGTTCGCGTGATCCGCAGAAGCGGGGTCAGGTGATCGACGCCGCCCTGTACGAATCGGTATTCAATCTGATGGAAGGCGTTGTGCCGGAATATTCCGGTGCAGGCGTCGTGCGCGAGCCGTCCGGGTCCACACTCACGGGGATCGTGCCAACCAATACCTACCGCTGCAAGGACGGCAAGTTCGTCATCATCGGTGGCAATGGGGACTCCATCTACAAGCGACTCATGCAGGCGATCGGTCGGCCGGAACTGGCCGACGACCCGCGCATGGCCGACAATGCCGGCCGCGTCGTCCACGAAAAGGAACTCGACCGCGCCATAGGGGCCTGGACAGATTCCCTCACCGCCTCGCAGGTACTGGCCGTGCTCGGCGAGGCCGAAGTGCCGTCGGGACCCATCTATAGCGTTGCGGATATGCTTGCGGATCCACACTTCAACGCCCGCGGCCTGTTCGAAGAAGTTAAGGTCAATGGTGAAATGCTGAAGATTCCAGCCATGATGCCGTTCTTGAGCAGCACGCCGGGTCGCACCGACTGGCCGGGACCCACCGTCGGTGAACACAATGCCGAGGTCCTCGGCAGCCTCCTCGGCTATGGCCCTGATGAACTGAAGGCCTTGTCGCGCGACGGGGTAATCTGACGCGGTCCGGGAGCACAGGTTTTGCCGCAGACAGGCCCATTTGATTCCCTGCGCGACTACGTCCACGCCTTGGAGCAGCGGGGCCGCCTGCTTAGGCTCGACGCGATGGATCAGGACCAGTTCGAGGCCACCGGTTTCGCCTACCGGATGATCGAGGAGCTCGGGTTTCACGCGGCACCGGCGTTTCTCATCGAGCGCATCAGGACGGGTGGGCAGTGGCTCGATGGACCGGTGCTGGGCAACCTGTACCCGGGCTGGCTCGCGGAAGCGTTGTCGTACGGCGTACCGGACGTCAGTCTGGACGACCGCCACCTCTACCGGGCGACGCGAGATCACCTTGCCGGAGTGCTCGGCGCTGATGGCCGCTGGCCGCGGATTTCACCCCGGCTGGTTCCACGCGAGGCGGCACCGGTCAAGGAGGTCGTCAAGCGGGATGCCGAGGCAGATCTGCTGAAATTTCCGTGGCTGCAGACCAATCCCGGCGACGCGGGCCCGTACATCACCGCCGGCACGGTTTTCATGGAAGACCCGGACCTTGGCCGCAACGTCGCCACCTACCGCTGCCAGGTCAAGGGCCCACGCAAGATCGGAGTTAACTGCGAGACCGGCCAGCACGGCTGGAACTTCATCCAGCGCGCCAGGAATCGGGGTGAGGCCACGCTGCCCGCCGCCGTGGTCATTGGCGTGGATCCGATCACCTTCTCCATTGGCACATCAAAACTTGCAGCACTGGGCGAGGACGAGCTTGATGTTGCCGGCGGACTGCGCGGCCGTCCCGTAGACCTCATCGCTTGCGAGACGAGCCAGATTCGAGTGCCGGCTCTCGCCGAATTCGTTATCGAAGGCGAGATTCCGACTGACCAGGGCGAGGAAGAAGGCCCCTACGGCGAGGTCTACGGGTACATGGGCCTGAAAAAACCCTGGAATTTTTTCATGAACGTGCGTGCGATTACCCACCGCCGCAAGCCATGGTTCGTCAATGCGTTCGCCGGCATCACGAAACTCACGATGAGCATGCCGCAGGCCGTCGCCAACTTTGTCCACTACAAGAAGCTGATGCCCAACCTCGTGGACCTTTACCGGCCCGTGGAAACCAACGGCGTCGTCCTGGTCAGTATCGACAAGCGCCTGCCTGGTGACGGAATGATTGCCGGCCAGCACCTCGCCGCAGGTGACATGTTCAGCAAGGCGATCATTGTCGTCGACAAGGATATTGACCTGCACGACAAGGCACAGATCTTTCACGCACTGGGGACTCGCTGGCAGCCGAGTCCGGCATCACTGCTCATTCCACAGACCAAGGGCTTCCCGCTCGATCCGAGCGCACCGACCCGCTGGCTGACCAGCAAAATGGTGATCGATGCCACGCGGCAGCTGCCCGCGGAGGGTGGTCCGGAGAAATGGCCGGCCGTGTCCCGCGTGCTCCTCGATGAGCAGAGCCCCGGAACCCGTGAACTTGTAGACCGACGCTGGGCGGAGTACTGGAAAAACTGGAAGGGCTGACAATCCCAATGCGGAACATTATTCAGACGCTATCAGCCACCGTTCTGTTGTTTTCAGTTCAGTGCGGCTATGCACAGGCACCCGTTACGACGGACGATTTCTGCAGCCGGGTTCAGCAGATCCTGGCCGGAACCCGGATGCTCCCGGACTCGAACACGGTCTATACCGACTACCCGGCCTTTCGCGCCTCGAAAACCAGCGTAAGGCCGCTGACAAATCATCAGTACGTCATGCCGGAGCCAGGCACGGCAAACTCGCCGATGCGGGTGTCCTGCAAGGTGAAAACGCCGGACCACCTGAACGCCGAGTACGGGCCCGGGACGGCCACCGACAACGGCCTTGGCTGCATCGACATCAATCGAGACACGGCGCGCCGCGTCTATGCCGGGCTTTCCGCCGCAGAAAAGTTGCGTATCCGCATTCCGGAAGCACTCCTGATCTTCGACCCTGACGAAAGTACGTTCATGGGCTCGAGCTGGGTCGGCGAATATCCGTTTGCCTGGACCGGGACGGATGGACGGCTGCATCTGCAGGCCAAGTTGCTGCGGGTCGACTGGGATAACGTCTGGCTGTCCTGGGCGCCTGACCGGCTGCGTGGCGCCATCTACTGTCACCTGGTTGCCCCGGAATATCTGCACCGCCTGGTGCTCGGTGAAGTTATGGCACCGATGCTGGAGGAATAGCCGTTCCGGGCAGGAGTCCGGGGAGCCCACACAGGTCTGGCAGAATCCGGTGGGCGCCCGCCCCGGAGAGCAGCGAAGAATTCCCGGCCCCCGTGAGGACGCCGACAGCAAACAGTCCCGCCGCGCGGCTGGCGCGTATGTCTGCCACCGTATCGCCGACGTAGATCGCCTCAGCGGGTGCAACGCCCATGCGTTCCATGCACAGGAGAATTCCCTCCGGGTGTGGTTTCCGACGCGCCACATCCCGCGCCGTAACGATCTGGTCGAACAGGCCGAGCAGCCCGGCTTTCTCCAGCGGCAGAAAGGACTCACCCTGTGACGCCGTGCAGATGCCGAGTCGCACACCGGCTGCCTTGAGTGTTGCGAGAACGTCAGCAATACCCGGAAACAGGAGCACTGAGCTTTCGAGCACCGCCGGCCAGTGCGCCATCGTGTCCCGTCGCAGGCGGGCAATGAGGTCCGGATCGCCGCGCGACGCCGGTGGAATGACCAGATCCCAGAAGTTCTCGCCAAGATTCAGCGACCGGCTGACGGCATCCTCCGGCACAGACCACCCGTAGGGCCGCAACGCCATCTCGGCTGCCAGCCGGTAGCCGTCTATCGAGTTGACCAGCGTCCCGTCGACATCGAACAAAATGGCTCGCCGGTTCCGGACGGGAACCGTACTCAGCGTCACTTCGTCGCCATCAGCGAGTTGCAGTACTGCCCGCAGCGGCATCGCCGCCACCACCTCAACCTTGCTCTCGGAATAGCCGGGAACTTCCGGGACAATGATGGCCGCCGTGATGCCTTCTTCCCCCGCGACGCCCGCCAGCACCGGGTAGCAGCGGGCCCCGCAGTCACCGTCGCGTTCCGGCGCAATGCGAATTCCGGGTTGCGCTGTCAGTGCCTGCCAGCCGGCAAGTCCACCCGGTTCAACGGCCAGATTCAGGGTTCCCGGGTGGGGGTCGATGCCGAGAGCGCGCAAAAACTTCTGCCGCACCCGCGGCTGGGAGGTAAACCCGGCACCCTCCCCAAGGCCCGTTCGTACGCATCCGCTGATGTAAAGGCCCATGACCGCACACTCCCACTCTGCGGTGATTGTGCCGATGGCAGGCCGCAGCAGACAACTCGGGACTGCTAGACTTGCTGTTTAGAACCGTCTGAAGGGTCGAATTTCATGAAGATCGCGATTGTCGGCGCTGCCTATACGGGCATGGCCGCCGCACGTTATTTCCGTAATCAGGGGCACGAGGTCCGGGTTACGACGACCCGACCGGAACGGGTGGCCGAACTGTCGGCGGTTGCGGATCATGTGGTGGTCACCAAGGGCAGTGATGTGGCCGGCATGCGCAAGGTCATTGAAGGCGCGGATGTAGTGGTACTGACGATGGCCGGCGGGCTTGGCGTGAAAGACGGCAAACCCTTCATGGATCCCGTCGCTTACCGGGATTCCTACGTCGGTACAGCTGACGGTCTGATCGGCGCCCTGGACGCGGCGCCAAACCTCCGCCAGATCATCTTCTGCAGTTCACTAAATGCCTATGGCGATGCCCACGGCGTGTCGCCGGTGGTAGAGACCACGCCGCCCAATGCCGCTTCCCCGGCGGCGCAGGTGTTCATTGAAACCGAACAGAAGCTGGCCGCACTCGTCACCGAGAAGCGCCGGGTGTGCAACTACCGTACCGGGACGATTTATGGGCCGAAGCGCGAACACCAGAACGAGTTGCGCCACATCGCCGGCAAGCAGGTGCCCTTCGACGGTAAATCGGATGCCATGCTGGTGCACCGCGATGACGTCGTCCGGGCCATCGAGTTCGCCATCAAAGAGAAGCTGTCCGGGCTTTTCAATCTCTTCAACGACATTCAGGACAACAAGGAAGACTACTTCGCCAGGGTGGCCAAACGCGCCGGCCTGGAGCCCGTCACGTGGCTCGGCGTCGTCAAGGGTCCGAAGCAGGTCTCGAATGCCCGGATAAAGACTGCCGGTTTCTCCTTCGCCGATCCGACGGGTGCGCGTGAGAGCGATGACCTCCTGACCCGGTGAGCCTGCTGCCCGAGCCAGCGGTATTTCGCAGCCGGGACTTCAGCCTGTACCTGGCCGGGCGGTTCCTCTCTGCCCTGGCGGTGCAGGTGCAGAACGTGGCGGTCGGCTGGCTCGTTTATGACCTGACGCGCGATCCCTTCGCCCTGGGCCTGGTCGGGCTGGCTTCGTTCCTGCCTGCCGTTGCCCTCGCCCTGATCACCGGGCACACGGCTGATCGTTACGATCGCCGCCAGATCCTGCTTTTGTGCTACATCGTCACGCTGGCGACGACGGTGGGGCTGCTCGTTATAGCCGCAACCGGCTCTAGCCAGGTCCGGGTGATTTACGGGCTCCTGCTGATCTTCGGTATCGGGCGCGCCTTCGCCAATCCGGCGGGACAGGCGCTGGTCCCCAACCTGGTGGCGCCCGAGCAGCTGGGCAACGCCATCGCGTGGAACTCCACGGTCTGGCAAACCGCAACGATTGCCGGGCCAGCGCTGGGTGGCCTGCTGTACTACGTCAGCGCCACCGCCGCGTTCGGATTTGCAGCCCTCTGCTTCCTCGCCTGCTGCGTGCTGTTCGGGATGATGAAGAGCCGCCCGCAGGCGGCGCCGAGCGATGTCACATGGGAGACACTGCTGGCGGGCATCCGCTTCATCCGGTCACGCCCCGTGATCTTCGGCGCCATATCGCTCGACTTGTTTGCCGTGCTGCTCGGGGGCGCAACTGCCCTGCTCCCCATTTTCGCCCGCGACATTCTTGACGTGGGGCCGGGCGGCCTTGGACTCCTGCGCAGCATGCCGGCAGTCGGAGCCTTGCTGGTGGCGCTCTGGCTGGCGCAGCACCCGTTGCAGTCACGCAGCGGGTTGCGAATGTTTCAGGGCGTTGCGGTATTTGGTCTGGCCACCATTGGCTTTGGGCTGTCGACTAGCCTCGTACTGTCGTGCGTCTGCCTGTTTGTGCTCGGTGCTGCGGACATGATCAGCGTCTTCGTTCGCTCAACGCTTGTGCAGTTCGATACCCCGGATGCTATGCGAGGCAGGGTCGCCGCCGTCAATTCCGTGTTTATCGGCGCGTCGAACGAACTGGGTGAGTTCGAGTCAGGAGCGGTGGCTGCGATGATCGGCACAGTGCCTGCCGTGGTCGTCGGCGGGGTTGGTACGCTGGTCGTCTGTGCGCTGTGGGTGCGCTGGTTCCCGGCGCTGCGCTACCGGGATCGCCTGACAGACTGACTGCCAGCCAACTCGCTCACGACCTGCCCCGCGAGCTGGAACGCACTCCGGTAGCGACGCAAGAGCCCCAGCATCGCCGCCCCGGTACCGAGCGTCCGAAGCACTCGGCCGCGCCCCAATACCAGCGTCAGGATCGCTCCGGCTGCCAGCACCAGCGGAGACGCCCCCAGCCAGCGAGCGGGTGACAGACCGCCAGCCAGGCTGCCGAGCGCGGCCTGGATGCCCCGGGCGTGATCCCGCAGATCCTGTCGCTGGCTGGCGACGCGCTGGAGCAGTTCCAGCCGGCGGTCACTGAGCCTCTCTGACGCCTTACGCTGCGACGCCTTGCTCACCGCGAACGACCGCGCAGTTGCTCCTCGTCCCGGGCCAGCTCGGCGAGGGTGGCCTGCAAAAACTGGGACTGGGCGCGCAGGCGTGCCCGCACGAGGATCCCGGCCGTCGCCGCCAGCGCGAAGAATCCGCCGGCCACCAGTACTGCCGCAAGAATCCGGTGGGTGTCCCAGAAACTGAAAATGATGGCCAGGGCGGCAAACAGAATTCCCGCACTAGCCGCCAGGAGCGCCACGAAGCCCCAGGCCAGGAGTTCGGCAGTCCGTTGCAACTCCTCCCGGAGTTCAACCGTCAGCAGTTCCAGGCGCGTGCGGCCGATGCCAACGACTGTCGCCAGCAAACCGGTGACCGAGCCGATGATCCGGCTTAACGGCCCCCACCCCCGGCGCTGTTCGTCCGGACTCACCGCCGGCTGATCAGAAGGCCCAGAAGCAGGCCAACGCCCGCTGCGACGCCAACGGCCTGCCAGGGATTCTCGTGAACGTATTCATCGGTGGTGGCGGTAACTTCCCGCACCTGCCCCATTACCTCGCCCTCGGCCTCGGCAAGGCGCGTCTTGGCCTGCTTCAGGGATTCGCGGGCGCGCGACCGGATGGTGTCGATGCGCTCACCCGTCTGGGCGGCGGTCGCCTGCAACAGGGCCTCGGCATCCTCGACCACGGTTTGCAGATCCTGGAACAACTTTTCACTGGGTGTTTTTTTGGCCACTACCTGGGTTCCTTAAGTAATCAGTTCGACTCCCATCATAACAGCCCGGTGCCGCGTGCCGCCGCCTTGGCGCATACTGGGCGCGCTTGCCGCGGGGTTCCGGCAGTGATGGAGAACATATGCGAATCGGGTCTGTTTCCGCAACGGCAGCGGCAGTGCTGCTGGCATTTTTTCTTTCCTCGCCGGCCACCGGTCAGGTCGTGGCGGGGGCCGGTAGCACGGCGCGCCTGATCGTCAAACTGCGGCCCGCGACCGCGGCCACGGCGGACACCCGGCACCAGGCGCAAGGCCGCACCGACCGCGTCCGCCGGCTTGCCGAGCGCTCGGCATTGCAGCTGCGGGCGTCGCGGGATCTGGGCAATGACATGGCGGGCCTGCTCCTGCAGTCAAGCCTGGCGGGCAGCGCGCTGGACCAGACCCTGGCGACACTCCGCGCCGACCCGGACGTTGAATTTGCCGAAGTTGACCAGCGTCGGTACGTGCGCGCCCTCCCCGACGACACGCTGTACCCGAGCCAGTGGTACCTGCAGGGCGTCGAAACGTCCGCCACCAATTTCGAGGCCGCCTGGGACACGACCACGGGTGCTGCCGACACGGTGATTGCCGTGCTCGACACCGGCATCCGTTTCGAGCACCCGGACCTGGAGGGACGGGTGTTGCCCGGCTACGACTTTGTCGACAGCGACTCGGCCTCGTCCTTTGCCACCGCCAATGATGGCGACGGCTGGGACAGCGACGCATCGGATCCCGGCGACTGGCTGACGAGTGACGATCTCCGCAGCAGCGAATTTGCAAACTGCGACGAGATAAATCCCAGCGCCAGTTCCTGGCACGGCACGCGCGTCGCAGCCATGATTGTTGCGGCAACCAGCAATGCCATTGGCATTGCCGGCGGCCTGTGGAGTGGCAAGGTGCTCCCGGTTCGGGTACTCGGCAAGTGCGGTGGCTATGACTCGGACATCATCGCGGGGATGCGCTGGGCGGCCGGCTTGCCGGTGGACGGGGTGCCGCCAAATCCGACTCCCGCCCGGATCCTCAATCTGAGCCTGGGCAGTCCCGGCAATTGCGTATCGTCTTACCAGACGGCGTTCACGGCACTGGCGGAAGCAGGCATCCTGGTGGTGGCCTCTGCGGGTAACGACAGCGGCCCCGTCGAGACGCCTGCCAATTGCGCCGGCGCACTGGCCGTGGCCGGCCTGCGGCAGGTGGGTACCAAGGTGGGCTACAGCAGTCTGGGGTCGCAGGTGGCAGTGTCAGCCCCGGCAGGCAACTGCCCCGACCTGGACACGACTTTCCTCTGCAGCTACTCGCTGGTTACGGCGGACAATACGGGCCAGACCGAGCCGGTGTCATCGACCTACACGGACGATTTCAACTACAACATCGGCACCAGCTTCTCGGCGCCCATAGTGGCCGCCGTGGCGGGGCTCATGCACAGCGTGAATGACGGACTCACCGCAACGGAATTTACTGCGCGCATAAAGGCCAGCGCCCGCCCTTTCCCCCCCAAAGACAGCGCGATCCCGACTTGCCCGAGTCTTGATCCAGCCACGGCCCAGTGCAACTGCACGACCACCACCTGCGGTGCCGGAATCGCCGACGCGCCGGGCGCCGTTGCCGACGCCTTGCGTCCGATGGCGCGCATCGTGAAGCCGGGCGGCACTGGCGCGGGTCAGAACGTCACGCTGGATGCCAGCAGCAGCGATGCGGCGAGGGGGCGCTCGGTGACCGGTTACCTGTGGACAGCCGGGAGCGGAGATCCGCTGTTCGACGGGCCCACGAACGGCACGACAGCCACCGTCGTCGTGCCTGACATCGGGCTGGTTACCGTGCGCCTGACCGTGACCGACGATCTGGACCGCACCGACACACAGGAGGTGACGCTAGGCGCTACGCCCAGCAGCGGTGGTGGCGGTGCGATTCACCCCGTGGTCCTGCTGGGCCTTGCGTTACTGCTCCGCCGTCGCCGCCTTCACTGATAGCCCTGCGCCTGCAGTTTGAACAACCGCGCGTAGCGGCCATTCTGCGCCAGCAGGTCCACGTGCGTGCCGTACTCGACGATCCGGCCGTGCTCCAGCACGGCGATCCGGTCAGCCTGCCGCACCGTGGAAAAGCGGTGCGAGATCAGGATCGAGATGCGGCCCCTGGTGTGCTCACGAAAGTATTCGAACAGTTCGGCCTCCGCCGCCGCGTCCATCGATGCCGTCGGTTCGTCCAGCACCAGCACGTCGGCAGAGGTGCGCATGAAGGCCCGGGACAACGCGACCTTCTGCCACTGCCCGGTCGAGAGTTCCTTGCCGCCCTTGAACCAGCTGCCGAGCTGGGTGGCAAAACCGCGCTCCAGGTTCCGGATGAACGGCAAGGCCATGCCCTTGCGCGCGGACTCTTCCCAGCGCGACTCATCACGGAAGCCGTCGATGTCCCCGGCCCCGATGTTCTCGCCCACCGTGAAC
>CAZPNN010000072.1:0-3293 GCA_964587605.1 uncultured Chromatiaceae bacterium | reverse complement strand
GTATCGAAGACAATCTGAATGCCCAGGTCGCAAGCGGACGCGTTCGCCTCGAAGTGGATGTTCGTCAGCTTGAACGGCTGAGGTTTGGCGGCCGTGGCTGGGGTCGCCGCCGCCAGCGCGACACCGGCCACCGCTGCCTTGCAAATAATTCCAATGTGTTTTTTCACGGTCTTTGCTCCTTAGAACTTGCCTGGATTCGCAGTCGCAATTGCTGTCTTGCTTGTGATTTAGACGCCATACCGAAAGGAATCCTTCGCGTGCAGAACCCTGACTGCGCGGCGACATTTCATCTGGTGGCAGGCAAAGTGTTCGATGCGAAGGCGTTGGCCGGCTCGTCAACCGAATATGAAACTTCCGTCACATGCTCGTCGTGGAATTTCGCTATGTTTGGAGCGCCGGCCGTTCGGAACTGCTCAGGGCCGCTGCAGACTCAATCGCTAACAAGGGATGACAATGGACCTGCTCAAGCTCTTCCACCCAGGCTCCGACGACGAGACCTACCCCGCGGGGACCACGATTTTCCGGATTGGCGATCACGCCGAGAAAATGTACGTGGTTCTCGAGGGCGAGGTGGAAATCCGCTCGCCAAATGCAGTGCTGGAGAGAACGGGTCCCGGCCGTGTCATCGGCGAAATGGCCTTGATTGCCGATCACCGGCGCACGGCTTCGGCCCTCGCAGCGACCGACTGCCGACTGACGCCGATCAATGAAAAGCGCTTCCTGTTCCTCGTGCAGCAAACGCCGTTTTTTGCACTTCACATCATGAAGGTGCTGGCAGAGCGAGTCCTGCGCAATCAGTCGGGCCCGTCCTGACGACGGGAGCCACGAACAGGTCGAGCCTGGTGGCGAGCCGCCTGATTGCCGGGAGTCCGTAGCGGCCCTTATGGGCGAATCCCGATTTTCCGCGTATACATTCACTCTCAGGTGCAGGCCTGTGCGTCTGCTGTGGTGATTGTGGAGGCGAAGATGAACGCAGTCGTGAAAAATGGCCTTCGGGCGCTCTCCCTGCTGGGTCTGGTGGTGGCCGGCGTTACGGGCTGCGGCGGGGGCGGCGGCGGGGGTTCTTCGTCTTCGGTGCCCACCCTGGTGATCACGGAGGGAAACGCCCAGGCGGTCGCCTCCGGCGTCATCCAGTCCGTGGATGCCACGTTCGAGCTCAGCAGCGCCACGGGCGGGCAGGCCACGCCGTCCGCAGCCGGCGCCACGCTTGAGGGTCGGGCTTCTGCCGTCCGGCGCGTGCTCAACCGGCTGTCACGGTCCCGTATCCAGAGCCTTGGGGTGCAGCCCCTGGTTGCCGTTGGTCCTATTACGGAGCCCTGCGACGTGAGCGGCTTCATCACCCTGTCGGGCAACCTGGCGAATCCCGATACGCTGTCGATCGGTGACCGCATCACGGCAAGCTTCGACCAGTGCCAGGACTTTGACCCCTTTCTGCTCGACGGGGGGCTCGGACTTCTGGTGCGGGACGTAGAGGGCGATCCGTTCACAGACGTGTCCCTGCTGACCCTGGACCTGACGTTCACGAACCTGAACGTCACCGACGGCACGGAGAATTTCACGGCGGATGGCGACTGCACCCTGACGCTGGACAGCCTGGACTTCCCATTGAGCCGGTCGCGCATCGCAGGCAGGCTCCTCGAGCTGAGCTCATCCCAGGAGGCGTATTCCCTCAGCAACTTCGATCATTCCCTCGACGTTGACGAGACAGTTTTCCCGGGGAGCTACGTGGCCGAGGCACTGGGCGCGGTTGCCAGCGACTTCCTCGGGGGCAGGGTCAATTACGCCACTGTCACACCGGTGCTGGCAGTGGGGGAAAGCGATCCCGAAGCGGGCGAGATCCTGGTTACCGGTGCCGACAGCACGACGGTCCGTATCGTCGTCGTCGACATCACGAGCATCCGCCTGGATATCGATGTGGACGGCAACGGCAGCGTGGATGCCACACAGGACACCACCTGGTCGGCACTTAACGGCGAGATCTGAGCTGCGGGCTTGTCGGCCGCGTCGGCGGGGCTTCTCTCCTGCGCCGCTACCGAAACCCGAGTTTCCCCGCATTTCATTCGGCATCAGGCAAAGTGCCAGATGCGAAGACCCGGGCTGGTCATGCTTGGGGTCAGCGCGGCGGCGATTTCTTAAGCTGAAACGCCTGCAATCGCGCTGATTGCGAACAACGGTAACGTGAACTGCGGCATCATCTGCCAGGCAGTCTGGTTCCCCCACATGAAGATTCCGTTGCACATCAATGACCACTGGGATAACCACGGGCGGGTCGCTGCCGTCCTGCTTGCTGCCGGCCTCGCACTAGCAAGCTGCCAGACGACGGGGCTTGCGGCCGCCGGTGAAGTGCAGCCCATGCTGGTGCCAGTTCCCGGCGCGGGATTCGCAACGCAAGTCCTCCACACCACGGGCGAAGCCATTGGCCCTTACCTCGCACCCGGAGTCCTGGATGGCATGGTGGCCTTCCCGGGCGAGTCCGCAGGGTCCGCAGACCTCTTTGTGACCCACGAACTCGCGGCGAGAGAGGGCCAGGCCTACCGGCTCGCGAACGGCACGGAGCTGACCGGATCCCGCATCACCCGCTTCAGGATCGATCGGCGCACGCGGAAAATCACGTCCGCCCGGCTCGCGTACCGGGAAGTGCGGGACCGATCGGGCCGGGTGGTGGTGGACGCCGCCCAGCTGAGCGAGAGAACCGGCCGGGGTGCCGCCGGCCTGGAATCCTTCTGCTCGGCGTCGGGCTGGTCCGCCGGCGAGCGTGGCTTCGTGGATCAGCTCGTCATGGCCCACGAGGAGGTCACCCGGTCGGAAGGCCATCCCCACGGCGGCACGATTTACGCCCTCGATGTCGGAACGGAAACCCTCTGGGCACTTCCGGAACTCGGGCGGGGCTCCTGGGAAAACAGCGCCGCCCTCAGCACCCCTGACGGCACAAAGCCCGATGGCCACGTGGCACTTCTGCTGGGCGACGATCTGGAGTTTGGCGGCGCGCCGCTGTACCTGTGGATCGGGCGGAAGATCCCCGGTGGGAACTTCATTGAGCGCAATGGTCTGGCCCGCGGACAACTGCACGTGTGGGTCGCGGCCAACGGGGACCGGAGTCCCCAGCAGTGGTTCGGTGCCGGCACGGAGCGGGCTGGCCGGTTCGTCCCCCTGGCGACGCGGACTGCCGATGGCAAACCCGGTTCCGGGACCGATGCCTACGGCTACTTCAATGATCCGAAACTGCGGCAGCAGGCCGAGGCGCTGGGCGCCTTCATGTTCTCGCGACCCGAGGACGTGCACGCCAATCCGAG
>CAZPNN010000071.1:0-7206 GCA_964587605.1 uncultured Chromatiaceae bacterium | reverse complement strand
CAGCACCGTGATGCGGGCCGCATCCAGCAATTCGATCAGCCGTGCGGGATCACGCACCTCGTCTTCGCTCGCAATCACCGTCGTCGCGCCCACCGTCAGCGGCAACAACAACTCCAGCACGGCGATGTCGAAGGCCAGCGTCGTCACGGCGAGCAGGCGGTCGCGGGATGTCAGGCCGGGCTCGCTCGCCATGCTGACGAGAAGATTCACGACGGCCTGCTGGGAAACGAGCACACCCTTGGGCCGGCCAGTCGAGCCGGAGGTGTAGATGAGGTAGGCAGGCGTGTCGCCACGCTTTTCCCCCGCAGGAGCGCCTTCAGGCGCGACCGCCATCCCGGTCGCTGTCGCGCCTGAAGGCGCTCCGACCGGGGAAATCGTGAGAATCCGACCGGCGTAGTCCGCGAACCGGTCCGCCAAAGCGGCGGACGTCAGCAGAATCCCGGCACCCGAGTCCTGAAGCACGAAGGCCAGGCGCGCTGGCGGGTGGCCGGGATCCAGCGGCAGGTAGTGGCCGCCCGCGCGCAGCACGCCAAGTATCGCGGCCAGCATATAGGGAGAACGTTCCAGGCAGATCGCCACGGGCTTTCGGCCGGTCATGCCAGCCGCGTGCAGCCGCGCGGCGAGGTCACCCGACAGCATTTCCAGTTGCGCGTAGTCAAGGCGCAGACCGTCACACTCCACCGCGATGGCGTCGGGCGTGCGGCGGGCCTGGGCGGCGAACAGTCCGTACACTCCGCCGCCGCCGGCTGGCGTGGCGCGCGGCTGCCAGTCGTGCAACTGCCGCTCGCAGTCCGCGTGCGCCTGCACCGGCAGCGTCGCGATGGTCGCGGCCGGCTCCGCGACAATCGCCGCCAGCAGCGTTTCGAAACCAGCGGCGAGGCGTTCAATCGTGCCCGCGTCGAACAGGTCGGTGCTGTACTCCAGGCCGAGCCACAGCCGGCCGTCGAAGTCGGTCAGTGACACGGCGAGATCGAAACGCGCCGTGCCGCCCGCCGGAATCTCCGCGGGTGACACCTGCAGATCACCGAACTCGCCCGCCTCCCACGGCGTGTTCTGCACAACGAACAACACCTGGAACAGCGGCGAGTGTGCGAGGCTGCGCGGCGGCTTCAGAATATCGACCAGCTTCTCGAATGGCAGGTCCTGGTGCGTAAACGCCTCGAGAGACGTCGCGCGAACCTGCCGCAACAGCTCCCGAAAATCCCCGGCGACAGCAACACGCGTGCGCAGCGCCAGCGTGTTGGCAAAGAAGCCGACGAGGCCTTCAAGCTCCGTGCGCCGGCGACCGGCGATGGGCGTGCCGACAACGAGATCGTGCTGTCCGGACCAGCGGGCCAGCAGCACGTTGAAGGCGGCAAACAGCAGCATGAACAGCGTGACACCCTCCGCCGTCGCCAGCCGCTTCAGCTGCGCCGTGAGTTCCGGCGGCAGGCCGTGCCCCAGCCGGTTGCCTCGGTAGGTCTGCAACCGCGGCCGGGGGTGATCCAGCGGGAGATCCAGGAACACTGGCGCGCCGGCCAGGTGCCCGCGCCAGAAGGCTAGCTGCTGCTCCAGTTCCGCGCCTGACAACCAGTCGCGCTGCCAGACTGCGAAGTCGGCGTACTGCACGGTCAGGCCGGGCAGCGCTGGCTGCCCACCACCCGCAAACGCGCCATACGACGCCGCGAGATCAGAAAAGAGCACACCGGATGACCAGGCATCCGACACGATGTGATGACTGAGCAGCAGCAGCACGTGCAGATCGGCGGCCTGCTCGACGAGAAAGACCCGCAGCAAGGGCCCCTCGCGGATGTCGAAGCTGTGCGCCGAAAGCTCGCCGAGCCGGCGGCGCACGTCGTCCTCCGTGGCGCCGCGCATCGCCACACGCTCCACCGGCACGGCCATCGTGCTCGCCACGAACTGCAGGATCTCGCCACTGCGCATCCCGAATGTCGTCCGCAGGGACTCGTGCCGCGCCACGACCGCGGCCACGGCCTGCTCCAGCGCCGGCACATTCAGCGCTCCGCGGAGGTGAACCGGCAGCCGCACGTTCCAGACCGGGCCCGCGCCGTCCAGCTGATCGAGAAACCACAGCCGCTGCTGGGCAAATGACGCGGGAAACGTGTAGCGCTCTACGGGCGCCTGCACCAGATGCTCCGGGCGCGCGTTCACGGTGCGCCGCCTTGATCGGCATGACGCGGCAACCGGGGAATGGGCGCAGGCCCGCGCGGAGTAGCCGCCTGTCCCGCCGCGACCCGCCGGCCGAGCGCGCGAATCGTCGGGGCTTCGAACACACTGATCAGCGGCACCTCGACGCCGAGTCGGTCCGCGATCGCAGCGATGAGCCGCGTGGCGAGCAGGGAATGCCCGCCGATGGCAAAGAAGTCATCATCGACGCCGATCTCCCGGCAGCCGAGCAACGCCGTCCAGATCTCCCGCAGCGCGGCCTCGACGGGATCGGGGGCCGCACCCGGTAGCACGACATCCACCGGCGCAACGGTCAACGAGTCGGCCGACGGCAGCACCGGCGCCGCCGGAACAGGCGCGAGCAGGATGGCGAGTTCCGCGTCCGGCGTCGCCACCAGCCGCTTAAGCAACTCAACGTAGTGATCCAGCAGGCCGTTGGCGGTTTCCTCGCTGTAGAGCCCAGTTCGCCACGCGAGTGCGAGGCGCAGCGTTGCTCCCTCCTCCGCCGCGTGCAGGTTCAGATCAAACTTCACGGTGTCGCTCGCGACGTTTTCAGGCGTAATCACCAACCCGTCCAGATCCAGCGGCAGCTGCGGCTGGTTGTGCAGGGCAAACAGCACCTGCACCAGCGGGCTGTGCGCGAGCGAACGGCGTGGCTGCAAGACCTCCACCAGCTTCTCGAAGGGCACCTCGGCGTGGTCAAAGGCCTTAAGCGTCGTCTGGCGTACGCGATCCAGCAGCTGCCTGAAGGTCGGCTCGCCGTTGAGGCTGGTGCGCAGCACCAGTGTGTTGATGAAGAAGCCGATCAGGTCTTCAAGCTCGCGGTGCGCGCGCCCGGCGACCGGCGTGCCAACGAGCACGTCGGTCGTCCCGGCGAGCCGGCCCAGCACGGCCTTGAAGCCGGCCAGCAGCACCATGAACAGGGTGCACGCCTGATCTCCGGCGAGTTCACGCAGCGCCGCCACCGTTGCCACTGGCACGCGGCGTTCGATCCACGCGCCGTGGCTGCCGGCGATCGCCTGCCCGTCCGTCCAGGATCCTTCCGGCAATTTCAGCACTGGCGGCGCGAAAGCCAGCGTGTCCCGCCAGAAGTCCACCTGGCGGGTCAGGCTGCCGTTCGCCAACGCCTCCTGCTGCCAGAACGCATAGTCGGCGTACTGCAACGGCAGCTCCGGAAGCAACACGGGTCTGTTGTGCCGGACGGCGTTGTAGACGGCGGCCAGCTCGCGGCTGAGCACGCTGAAGGACCAGCCGTCCGCGACGAGGTGATGCACCACGATCAGCAGCCGGTAATCCTGCGGACCGTTCGGAAGCACCGTCACACGCAGTAGCGGCGCAACGGCCAGATTGAACGGCCGGGCAATCAGTTCCCGGATCGTCGCCGCGTCAGCGCCGGTCTTAAGCTCAATCGGCACCCAAGCCTGCGGCGCAATCACCTGGCCCGGCACACCGGCACGCTCGGTGAACGCCGTGCGCAGCACCTCGTGTCGGGCGACCAGCGCGTCCACCGCAGCCTTAAGCGCACCCCGGTCGAGCGGGCCCTGCAGGCGCAGCAGCCAGTGCAGGTGATAGGCGGCGGTCCCGGGCTGCAGCCGTTCGAGAAACCACAAACGCTGTTGCATCGCAGACAGGGGCACGGCGTCACCGACAACCCTTGCCCGTCGCGACGGCGGCAGCGACAACGGGTGGTCCCACTGCCGCTCGGCCAGCGCCGCCGCGAGTCCGCGCGGCGTGGGCGACTCGAACACCAGGCGCAGCGGCACGTCCGCCTGCAGCGCCACCCGCAGGCGCGCGACTAGCCGCGTGGCCAGCAGCGAATGACCGCCCGTGCGAAAGAAATCATCCTCGGCGCCAACCGCGTCAATCCCGAGCACCTCGGCGTAGAGGCGACAGATGGTGGCTTCGACGGGATTCATCGGTACGCCGGTCGGCACACGCCGCGCACTCGACGGCACAGCCGGCAGCGCCGTGAGTGCGGCCCGGTCGACCTTGCCATTCGGCGTCAGCGGCAGCGCGGGCAGCTCGATGAACGCGGACGGCACCATGTGTTCCGGGAGCTGGCGCCGCAAAAGTTGTTGCCAGTGAAGGCTCTGCCCGGACTCGCCCCGCGGCACGCTCCTGCAAACGACCCTGCAAACGATCCAGGCCACCAGTCGCGGTTCCGCCCCCGGCTGCGACTGAAGGCCCACCGCGGCGGCAGCCACCTCGGGTAATGCGGCAAGGCAGGCTTCGATCTCGGCCGGTTCGATCCGGAAGCCGCGCAACTTGAACTGCGCGTCGCTGCGGCCAAGCAGCTCGAGCTGCCCGGCGCGGTTCCAGCGCGCCCGGTCGCCGGTGCAGTAGAGCCGCGCGCCCGGCGCGTCCCCAAACGGGTCCGCGCGGAATTTTGCCGCGGTCAGCGCCGGATCGTTCCAGTAGCCGATCGCGACGCCGCCACCGCCGATAAAAAGCTCACCGGCCACACCGCGCGGCACCGGCTCACCGTGCGCATCGAGCACGTAGAGTGCCGTGCCGGGCAGCGCGTTGCCGACGGGCACGGGACCGTCCACGGTCGCCAGGCCGGCCTCGAAACAGCTGCTGTCGATGGTGGCCTCGGCCACACCGTAGGAGTTGATCAGGCGTGTGCCCGGCATCGCGATCCGGCGCAGGGCGTCGAGTTCAGCGCCATACCAGTGGTCCGAGCCAACGATCAGCAAGCGCAGGCCGGGCAACGTGGCAGGCGCCGCCCGGCAATGCTCAATCAGCAGGCGGATGACGGCGGGAACGAACTCTGCAACCCGGATCGCCGCCGTCCGCAGCAGTTCCAGCAACGCCGGCGGATCGAGCAACACGTCCCGCGGGCAGAGCACGAGTCGCCCGCCGGTGCCGAGCGCGCGCACCCAGTCGCCGGTGTACACGTCAAAGGCCGCGCTCGCCATCTGCAGGTGCGCTTCGCCCGGTTGCAGCGCGTAGGCCGACTGCCAGCCGACAAGCGCCCGGGCCAGGTTGTCGTGACTGACCAGCACGCCCTTCGGCCGGCCGGTGGAGCCGGAGGTGTAGAGCAGATACGCAGCATCCCCGGGTTGCACGCACACCAGCGGATCTGTCGCCGGATGTCTTTCGATGTCGGCGCGGTCAGCGTCGAGGTCCACCCGCCGTATTGGCGACTCGATAACACCTCGTGTGGACGAGTTGACGATCAGGCCCGACAGGCTCGCGTCGGCGACCATCCCCGCGAGCCGCTCCGCCGGGTAGTCGGGATCGAGAGGCACGTAAGCGGCGCCTGACTTCAGCACAGCGAGGACCGCCACCAGGTAGTCCGGCGTGCGGGGCAGACAGATGCCGATGCGCGCGCCCGCGCCGGCACCGCGGGTCAGTAACTGACGGGCGAGACGGTTGGCCCGCGCATCGAGTGCGGCATAGCGCAACCCGTCGTTCCCGTGCACGCTGTCTGCTGGCGCGCCGCCCGTGACCACTGCCACCGCATCTGGCCAGCGTCGCGCCTGGCGGGCCACCAGCTCGTGGACCAGCGCCGGCAGGGGCGCCGCGTCGCCTGATCGCCCGAGCGCCAGAACCGCCTGCCGCGCCCGGGCCCCCAGCAGCGGCAACCGTGACACGGCCCGACCCGGATCCTTGAGCGCGCCCTGCAGCAGTGTGAGGTACGCATCCGCGAAGCACTCGATCGTGCGGGCGTCAAACAGATCGGTGGCGTACTCGAAGGTGAGCGCAAGGCGGCCCGGCTCGACGGCAGCGGTCAGCGTCAGGTCGAAGCTCGCAACGCCCTGATCAATGAGCTTGTCAACGCGCAACTCGAGATCGCCGACGGTCCGCGAGCGCAGGGGCAGCTGGACCAGGTTGAACATGACCTGGAACACCGGGCTGCGGCGTAGCGAGCGCTCCGGCGCCAGAACTTCCACGAGCTGCTCGAACGGCACCTCCTGATGGGCCTGCGCGTCCAGCGTCGTGTCCCGCACGCGAGCCAGCAGCGTGCTGAAGCACGGATCGCCGGACAGGTCCGTTCGCATCACCAGCGTGTTGATGAACAAGCCGACGACCGGCTCCACGTCCGCCGTTAGACGCCCCTCGACCGGCGTACCGACCAGCACATCGACCGCACCCGTGTAACGGTGGAGCAAGGCCTTGAACGCCGCGAGCAGCACCATGTAGGTCGTGCAACCCTGCGCCGTCGCAAAGCGCTGCAGCTGTTCCTCGACGGACGGCGGTAGGGAGCGCTGCAGCCACGCACCCACAAAGCGCTGTTCCGCAGGCCGCGGACGATCAGTGGGCAGCTCGAGCGCGGCCGGCGCACCGGCCAGTCGCTGCCGCCACCAGGCCAGCGATGCCGCAAGGCGCGGCGCGGTGGCTTGCGCCCGCTGCCGTCGCGCGTAGTCCGCGTAGCGGAGCGGCAGCGCGGCCCATTGCGGCGCCTCGCCCTTCGTTGTGCACGACAAGGCGCTGACCAGATCCGCAAACAGCAGGTGATTCGACGTCGCATCGGTCACGATGTGCTGCGCGACGAGCACCAGGTGATGATCGCGTGCGCCGGTTTGGAGCAGCGTCGCCCGGAACAGCGGCTCGCGATCGAGCACGAAGGATTCGCGGGCGACACGCGACAACTCCGCAGGCAGATCGGAAGCCGGTCCGGTGCTGCCCGTCAGGTCGCGCACCACCAGGGCCACGGATGCCACCGGATCAATGACGGCTGTCGGCCGGCCGGCGATGGCCGGGAAGCGCGTGCGCAGCGCCGGGTGCCGCGCCACGACCGCATCGAGCGCAACGCGCAGCGCCGGCACATCGAGCGGGCCGGTGCAACGGATCGTCCACGCCACGTTGTAGGCAGGGCTGCCGGGGTCGAGCTGGTCGAGGAACCACAAACGTTCCTGGCCAAAGGACAGCGGCGCCGGCGCGGCCGGCTCCGGGCCTGGCCCCGGAGCCGGCAACGCCGGTGTGGCGGGCTCATCGCCGCGAGCGGGCCGGACGGCCTCGATCGCGAGCGACAACGCGGCCACCGTCGGTGTCGCAAACAGCGCCCGCAACTCCAGCGACACCCCAAAGGCGGTG
>CAZPNN010000070.1:0-3310 GCA_964587605.1 uncultured Chromatiaceae bacterium | reverse complement strand
AGGGCCGCCACGGCCTTGCGCGCGGCGTCGGTCAGGTCGTCTGCGGGCGTGATGGCGAGGCCGCTGTCTTTCAGCATGGCCCGGCCCTGGTCCACGTTGGTGCCTTCGAGACGGACCACCACGGGCACCGCCACCTTCACGTCGCGCACCGCGCTGATGATGCCCTCGGCGATCAGGTCGCAGCGGACGATGCCGCCGAAGATGTTCACGAGGATCACCTTCACCTGGGGATTGGAAAGAATCAGCTTGAAGGCCTCGGCCACCCGTTCCGGCGTGGCACCGCCGCCCACGTCGAGGAAGTTGGCAGGCTCGCCACCGTGGAGCTTGATGAGGTCCATCGTGGCCATCGCGAGGCCGGCGCCATTCACCATGCAGGCGATGTTGCCGTCGAGCGAGACGTAGTTGAGGTCGTGCTCGGCGGCACGCCGCTCCATGTCGTCTTCCTGGCTGGGATCGCGCATCGTCTTGAGGTCGGGTTGCCGGAACAGCGCGTTCTCCTCGATGTTGATCTTGCCATCGAGCGCCAGCAGGTCACCGGCGGCTGTCACGATCAGCGGGTTGATCTCGAGGAGGCTCGCGTCGCACTCGTTGAACAGCCGGTAGAGCTTCGCCGCCATCACGACGAACTGCTTGACCTGCTCATTGTTGAGGCCGAGGCCGTAGCCGAGCTGGCGGGCCTGGTAGGGCTGCAGGCCGGCCGCCGGGTTCACGACGGTCGTCAGGATCTTCTCGGGCGTCTTCGCGGCGACTTCCTCGATATCCATGCCGCCGGCCGCCGAGCCGATGAACGCGATGCGCTCCCGGCTGCGGTCCACGAGCAGGCTCAAGTACAGCTCGCGGGCAATCTCGCTGCCCGACTCGACGTAAACCTGGTTCACCGGCATGCCCCGGGGACCGGTCTGCTTGGTCACGAGCTGGGTGCCCAGCATGGCGCGAGCCAGCTGGCCGACCTCCTCGGGACTGCGGGCCAGCTTCACGCCACCGGCCTTGCCGCGACCACCGGCGTGCACCTGCGCCTTGACGACCCAGACTTCGCCGGCACCGCTGGCCTTACCGGCCCCGTTAGCGCCAAGCCGCCCGGCAGCTGCCACGGCCTGGGCGGGCGTGCTGACCACCTCACCGGTCGGGACGGGAATCGCAAAGCGCCGGAACAGCTCTTTGGCCTGGTATTCGTGAAGATTCATGCAGATTTGCCCGCGCCGGAAGGCGGCTATTGTGGGGGAATTGTGCGCTCTGTCAAAGTGGGAAGACGGTCACGCATCCTGACTCGCTGGCAGACATAATGCCTGTTGGCCCTCCCAGTCTGAACGCCCGGTCTGCACGCATGGCTACTGCCGAACAGACGATTCACGAACCGCTGCGCACCCGAACCGACGAGTTCACGCGGAGCATCGGCAATGATGTGTCTCGCCGGATCCTGCGCTTTGTCGGCGTGTTCCGGACGTCCATCAGCGCGGCGATGCTCGTGATCGCGCTGGGCAACCCCGATGCCCCGCTACTCGGCGTCCAGGCGCCGCAACTGTTCCTGATCACGGCCCTCACCTACAGCAGCTTCGCACTGCTGGTGCTGGCCTGGCAGTGGCAGCGGCCCGTGATCCTGCCCCGCGTGGCCCTGCTCGAACTGGCCGTGGACATCGTCGCGATCACGCTGCTGATGCATGCCAGCGGCGGCATCCGCAGCGGCATCGGCGGCCTGCTCGTGGTCTTCGTCGGCGCCGCCAGCCTCACCCTGCACGGCCGTCAGGCTTTTTTCGCCGCCGCGCTGGCCGCGCTCTGCGTGCTGGCCGAACAGGCCGTCAGCGTCGTCGGCCAGACGGCGCCCACGCGGGAGTTTGTCGCCGCCGGAGTGCTCGGCGCCATCATCTTCATGATTGCCTCGGCGGCTTACCCGCTGGCGAGGCGGCTTACAGAAAGCGAAGCGCTGGCCCGGCAGCGCGGTATCGACCTCGCGAATCTGGCCCAGCTCAATGAGTACGTGATCCAGAACCTCCGCGAGAGCATCGTGGTGGTGGATGAAGACAACCGCATCCGCCTGATCAACCAGTCGGCGGCGGAGCACGCCGGCATCCGCACCCGCGAGCCCGGCCAGGATCTGGCCCAGCTCGCGCCACACCTCCACAGGATGCTGGCCGACTGGCGGCGGCAGGGAAAC
This sequence comes from uncultured Chromatiaceae bacterium, assembly GCA_964587605.1. Classification (GTDB taxonomy): domain Bacteria; phylum Pseudomonadota; class Gammaproteobacteria; order Steroidobacterales; genus SHZI01. Next base: position 1,158 of record CAZPNN010000070.1, on the reverse strand, counting down.
CCCCTGCTGCAGCCGCCGTCTTTCCTGTCGGCCGATGGCAGCACCCGGATCAACGCCTACTTAGCCCCGCTCGGCGGGCACAACGACGGCCCGGTGCTGATGTTTCTCGAAGACGCCAGCCTGCTGACGCAGAAGGTCCAGCAAACCAAGCTGGCCGCGCTCGGCCGCCTGTCCGCCAGCATCGCGCACGAGATCCGCAATCCGGTGGGCGCAATGAGCCACGCGAGCCAGTTGCTGGAGGAGTCGGCCAATCTCAACCCGGATGACCGCCGCCTGATCGATATCATCCAGACCAACTCCCGGCGCGTCAGCGAAATCGTCGAGAACGTGCTCCAGTTGTCCCGCCGGGAAAACAGCCGCCCGGAGCTGATCTACCTCGACAGCTGGGCCCGGGAGTTTGCCGCCGAGTTCAGCTCCACGCTCGAACTGCATGAAGGCCAGGTCACTGTTCGCCCGGGCGAGGATGTCGAGGTGCGCATGGACCCGGGGCACCTGCGCCAGATCGTCTGGAACCTCTGCGAGAACGCGGTGAAGTACGCCAGCGGCAATGGCGGCATTGCAGTCGAGCTCGGCTGCGGCCGGCTTCCCGGGAGTCGCCGGCCGTATCTGGAGGTGGCGGACTCCGGGCCGGGAATCCCCGAGGAACTGCGCGAACAGATTTTCGAGCCCTTCGCCACGGGCCGGCAGGGCGGCATCGGCCTTGGCCTGTTCATTTCCCGCGAACTCGCCGAGTGCAATCGCGCGGCACTGATCCACGAGTCGCGCCAGGGCCATGACGGCAGCATCTTCCGCGTCGTGTTCGCCGACCCGGCCCGCTGGGAGAGCTGACGGATGGCCCGGCCTGTGGCACTGGTGGTGGATGACGAGCCGGATATCCGCGAGCTGCTCGCGATCACGCTGGAGCGCATGGATATCGAGGCCAGCACGTGCGCCGACGTGGCCAGCGCGCGCGAACGCCTGATGCATCGTGAATTCCAGCTGTGCCTGACGGACATGCGGCTGCCGGACGGCGATGGCCTGGAACTGATCGAGTGGATGCAGAACCGCGGCCTGAAAACCCCGGTGGCCGTCATCACGGCCCACGGCAACGTGGAAACGGCGGTGCGCGCCCTGAAGGCCGGCGCCTTCGATTTCATCTCCAAGCCCGTCGACGTGAAG
>CAZPNN010000069.1:0-3915 GCA_964587605.1 uncultured Chromatiaceae bacterium | reverse complement strand
CTACGAGGACTGGCGCAGCATGTCGCGCGAGGAAATGATCCGCTACCAGGACCTGCGCCGTTCGGCGTTTATTCGCGGCACAGCCGGCGCGCTCGCGCTTCTGGCGGCGGTCCTTTATGAGGGTGGGGGCGGCGGTAATTCCGCCATAACCATGGCCGGCGTCCTTGGTGGCTTCGAGGGTATCCGCAGTGCACTCGAGAAGCGTGGCGAAGCGAACATCAGCCTCGAGGCTGTCAAGGAAAGCGGTGTTGGCTTTAATGCCGAGGCCGAAACCGTCGTTGTGGAAGTGGAGGGGCAGACCCGCCGACTCACCGGCACGGCAGAGGCGCGTTACCAGGAGTGGCGGCGCTTGCTCCGTGAAATCTACTCCGTCGAAACCGGCATTGCCCTGCCGCCTGAAGCGGCGCCGGCCGCAGCGGATGGTGCTCCTGTTGATGCCACTCCCACTGATGACACGGGTAGCAGCACATCACCCGTGACAGTGCCGCAGTAACCCACCCGGCGGATCTTGAGCCTGCATGGGACCACTCGCGGCGGAAACGAAACTGGCGGGGCGCTTCCATCTGCAGCGCTTGCTGGGCCGAGGCGGTAGCGCCGAGGTCTGGGCAGCCACTGATCTCACCACCGGCACTGAGATTGCGCTTCGCGTTCTGCCCGCGCCGGACGAGACCGCCGCAGCGCTGCAGCTGGCGACCCTGCGTAGCGACGCCGGGCGGCTGCGCGGCCTGGTTCACCCAGGCATTCTCCGGCCGCTGGAAGTGGTAGCCGACGGCCACCTTTCGTGCGTGGTCCTCGAACTTGCCGACCGCGGCAACCTGGGCAGCCTGCGCGGCGCGGGCTACCAGGCCATCGTCACGGCCATTCGTGACGTGGCGGATGCCCTGCAGTACGTCCACGCCCAGGGCCTGACGCACGGGGATCTGAAAGCAGGAAACGTCCTGCTCGACGCGCAGGGCCGCTGGCGACTGACCGATTTCCGCGGCGGCGAACGGCTGGAGGTGAATCGCGCCGTGTCACTGTCGACCGTCAGTCCGCAGCAGCTCGACGGCGCGCCGCCGACGGTGGCCGATGACATCTACAGCCTGGGTGCGCTGCTGCACGATCTGCTCGCGGGCTACCCGCCGCTGCACCCGGCGATCACGGCAGCGCGCATACGGTCAGAGGTGCCGGCGCGTCTCGGAGTGGACGGTCAGGGGCAAACTGTGCCGGTGGCGCTGTCGCAACTGGTCGCTGCCATGCTTGAAAAGTCGCCCGGCCTGCGGCCCGGCAGCCTCGGCGCTGTCCGTGCCCTGCTGGCAGAAATTGCCACCGGGGCGATTCGGTCCGCGGCACAGCCCGTCGTGGCCGACGCCGCAACGGAAGGGTTGCGGCAGCCTCGTGCCGCCGCGACCACGCGCGGCGGACCACCGGCCCTTGTTGTGGTCGGACTGGTCGCCTTGCTGGCGGGCATTGTGGCCGTGGTGTTCTGGCTGCCCCGCGTGGTCAGTGAGCGGGGGCCGCTGGTTGCGGCCCGTCCCGCCGTCGCGCCGGTAGCGGCTGGCCCCGAAGTCCCACCCGCACCGGATGCCCGCGCGGCTGCCGATGCCGCCCTCGCCGAGCGCCTGCGCGCCGAGGATGCGGCCAGGAGCGCCACGGCCGACCGCTGGGGCGGCGCCGACTGGCTGGAAGCCCGACGCCTCGCCGACCTGGGAGATGGCCAGTACCGCGGCCGTGATTTCGAGGCCGCCGCCGCCAGCTTCACGGAGGCCACCAGGCGCTTCAGGCAACTTGCCGAGGGCGCAGCCGCGGCGCTCGCCACCGCACTTGCTGAAGGTCAGGCGGCGTTCGCGCGCGCCGACCAGCCGGCCGCCATCGCCGCGTTCGAGCGGGCCCTTTTGATCAGCGCCGAAGACACGGTCGCGAAGAAGGGCCTGGCCCGCAGCCAGAATCTCGACGAGGTCCTGCGCGCCATGGCCGAAGCCGCGGCACGGGAAGCGAACGGTGACTTGGCCGCGGCCCGATCCGGCTATGCCGGCGTGCTCGAACTCGATGCGGAGTGGGCGCCCGCGCGCGCCGCTGTCGCCAGACTCGATGCTGCCCGCGCCGCCAGCGATTTTGAACGGAGCATGGCGCAGGGACTCGCCGCACTGGCGGCCGGGCGTACCGCCGAAGCGCGCACGGCGCTTACCCGGGCGCTGGCGCTTCGCCCGGGGGATCCCGGCGCACGCGGCGCGCTGGAGCAACTTGACGGCGATATCCGCCGCAACCAGCTTAGCGGCTTGCAGGCTGATGCCGATCGACTGGCGGCGGCGGAACGCTGGGCGGAGGCGGCGGAACAGTATCGCGCGATACTGCAGGTCGACCCTGCCGTCGCCGCTGCGAAGACCGGACTCGCCACAGCCGAAAGCCGCGCCAGTCTGCACGAGCGCCTCCTGAAGCAACTGGCCAACGGCGATCGATTCAACGACGATGCCGTGGTCGCCGGCGCACAGGCGGTACTCCGGGATGCGGACGCTGTCGCTGGCCCGGGTCCGGTGCTCACCGGCCAGGTCACGCGCCTCAAGGCCCTGATTGACGCTGCTGCCCGGCCGGTCGCCGTGCAGTTCGAGTCCGACAATCTCACCAGTGTGGTCATCTACAAGGTGGGGAACCTTGGCGCGTTCAACTCCCGTATGGTGGAGCTGCGGCCAGGCAGTTACGTCGTGGTGGGCACGCGCGACGGTTATCGGGACGTGCGCCGCAACGTGCGGATCGACCCGGCCGGACATCGTGAGCCCATCACCGTGCGCTGCGAGGACGCGATCTGAACCTGCAGATCACCATTCGGGATACCGTGGGCAGCCGGTCGGCCGGGATCGCCGACCTGCCGCTCCGCATCGGCACCGGGCCATCGGCCGTCCTTCGGTTGCCCGGGCCCGTGTCCGAGGTGGAGTACGCGCTCATCGGCGTGCTCGACGGGCGTCCGTTTCTGCAGTTGACACGCCCGGTCGTGCCCGTACTCCTCAACGGTGATGCCGTAACCGGCACCCGCTGGCTCGCCGACGGCGACGAGATCGGCATCGGCGGTGCGCGCATACGCTGCACTGTTGCCGACGGCGCGCTCGACTTCAGCCTCCACTTCAGCGGCGTGGACTACGATACCCTGCCGCCGGAGCCGGCCGTCGACGCCCCACCCGCGGCGGTGCCTGCCAGCCGTGCCGCGCCACCAAAAACGACTGCCGGGCGCCGGCCACGCTGGCGCAATGTGGTCATTGCGAGTGCCTTGCTGGTGCTGGTCGCCGCCGCTGTCTGGTTGTTGACGTCGACAGCGGTGCTGATTGCAACGGATCCGGCGGGCGCGAGCATCGAGATTCGCGGCGCGCCGGATCTGCGTCTTGGCGGGCGCTACCTGTTGCGTCCGGGTCGTTACACCGTGGCGGCCAGCGCCGACGGCTATACACCCGAAACGCTCGATATCGAGGTCACGGCGGACGACAGCCAGGACTTCCGGCTGCGCCTGGCGCGCCTGCCCGGGCGTTTTCGGGTCGTGACCCGACCGGTGGTGGAGGCTGAGGTCAGCGTGGACGGGCAGTCCGTCGGCCGGACGCCACTTGCCGGACTGGAGGTCGCGGCGGGCATCCACCGCATCGCTGTCGCCGCGCCACGCTATCAACCCTGGGAAAGCACACTGACGGTCGAGGGTGGCGGAGCAACGCAGGTTGTTGATGCGCTGCTGACGCCGGGATGGGCGGAGGTCAGAATCACGAGTGTTCCCGACGGTGCTGCGGTGTCGGCCGATGGCGTCGAGACTGGCACGACGCCGGCGACACTCGAACTGATGCCCGGCAATCGCACGCTCACGCTGACGAAGGACGGCTTCAAGACCCTCACTAGTCTGGTGACAGCGGTGGCAAACGAGCCGCAGGTCCTTAAGCCGCTGACGCTGCTGCCGGCGGA
>CAZPNN010000068.1:0-10315 GCA_964587605.1 uncultured Chromatiaceae bacterium | reverse complement strand
TGAATATCCGGCCCCGATCTGGTGCCAGGACGTGCAGTCCTGAGGGCCCGCGCAGTCCCGTTCTTGCTTAATCCGGCGGGTACTCTAAGATTCCGTCCGTTGTTGTGTGCGTCGCTGGACCGTTCCTGAATTCTGATGGCTACCCGTTACGAAGCTGCTGACATCGAGGTCTTAAGCGGCCTTGATCCTGTACGTCGCCGGCCCGGGATGTACACCGACACAAGCCGGCCGAATCATCTTGCCCACGAGGTGATCGACAACAGCGTGGACGAGGCCCTTGCCGGGCACTGCAAGCGCATTGACGTGAAGTTGTTCGCTGACGGTTCGCTGGAAGTGGCGGACGACGGCCGCGGCATGCCGGTGGACAAGCACCCGATCGAGAAGATCCCCGGGGTCGAACTGATCCTGACCCGGTTGCACGCGGGCGGGAAGTTCAACAACAACAACTACCAGTACTCGGGCGGCTTGCACGGCGTCGGCGTATCGGTGGTCAATGCCCTGTCGAAGAATCTCGAGGTGTGGATCCGGCGGAACGGCCGTGAGTACAACATGAGCTTCCGCAACGGGGAGCGCGTGGGCAAGCTGGACGAGGTCGGGACCGTTGGCAAGGCCAATACGGGCACCACGCTGCGGTTCTGGCCGGATCCGAAGTTCTTCGACTCCGACAAATTTTCCGTCAATGACTTAAGCCACGTACTCCGGGCCAAGGCGGTGCTCTGTCCGGGGTTGCGTATCCGTTTCGAGGTCGAGAAGCCCGAGCAGAAGCACGAATGGCTGTACGAGGGCGGGCTGGCGCAGTACCTCGCTGAAAGCCTGCCGGACGCCGAACTCATCCCGAGCCCGCCGTTCTCGGCGAGCCTCAAGAGCGAGCGCGAGGAGGTTGAGTGGGCCATTACCTGGGCCGACACCGACGTCCCGGCCATCACCGAGTCCTATGTCAATCTGATTCCCACGTCCCAGGGCGGCACTCACGTGGGCGGTCTGCGCACCGGTCTTACGGATGCGCTGCGCGATTACTGTGAGTTTCGCAACCTCCTGCCGCGGGGCGTCAAGCTGGCACCGGACGATGTCTGGGACGGCTTGCAGTTCGTGCTCTCGGTCAAGATGCAGGAGCCCCAGTTTTCCGGGCAGACCAAGGAGCGGCTCAGTTCGCGCGAATGCGCCACCTTTGTGGGTGGCGTCGCCAAGGATTCCTTCTCGTTGTGGCTCAACCAGCACACTGAGGCGGGCGACCGGATCGCCGAGCGCGCCATCCTGGCAGCCCAGCACCGCTCCAAAGCGGCGAAGGTCGTAGTCCGCAAGAAGATCACGAGTGGTCCCGTACTTCCCGGCAAGCTGGCGGACTGCAGCAGCACGGATCCGGAGCGCTGCGAGGTGTTCCTGGTGGAGGGTGACTCCGCCGGGGGCTCCGCCAAACAGGCGCGGGACCGGGAGTTCCAGGCGGTGCTGCCGCTGCGCGGAAAGATCCTGAACACCTGGGAAGTCGATCAGGGCGAGTTGCTCGCTTCCCAGGAGATCAGCAACATCAGCCTTGCTGTGGGTGCCGAACCCGGCAACGCTGACCTCACCGGCCTGCGCTACCACAAGGTCTGCATTCTCGCCGACGCCGATTCCGATGGCCTGCACATCGCCACGCTGATCTGCGCGCTGTTCGTGCGCCACTTCCCCCAACTCGTTCGGGCCGGCCACGTGTATGTCGCCATGCCGCCGTTGTTCCGCATCGATGTTGGCAAGGAAGTGTATTACGCGCTCGACGAGGCGGAGCGACAGGGCGTCCTTGATCGGCTGGCGGCTGAAGGCGTGCGGACCAAGCCGTCGGTAACGCGCTTCAAGGGCCTTGGTGAAATGAACCCGCTGCAGTTGCGGGAAACGACCATGCTGCCGGATACCCGCCGACTCGTGCAGCTGACGATCGATGCCGTCGACGACACCGAGCAACTCCTCGATATGCTCCTCGCAAAGAAGCGCTCGGGCGATCGTCGCAGCTGGCTTGAGACCAAGGGCAACCTGGCCGAAATCTGACCTGCATGGGAACCCGTAAGACATCATCGTCAAAATCTGCCAGGAAGAGCGCCGCGACCGCGGCGCTGCAGAACCGCCTGCAGTTCGATGCGGTCGAAAAGCTGCCATTGCGGGACTTTGCGGAGAAGGCGTACCTCGATTACTCGATGTACGTCATCCTCGATCGCGCGTTACCGCATATCGGGGACGGGCTGAAGCCGGTTCAGCGCCGCATCATCTACGCGATGAGCGAGCTCGGCCTTCTTGCCGCCTCCAAGCACAAGAAGTCGGCGCGCACGGTCGGTGACGTGATTGGCAAGTTTCACCCGCACGGCGACTCCGCGTGCTACGAGGCCATGGTGCACATGGCCCAGCCCTTCGCCTACCGCTACCCGATTGTCGACGGGCAGGGGAACTGGGGCTCTGCCGACGACCCGAAATCCTTTGCGGCCATGCGCTACACGGAGGCGCGGTTGACCCCCTACGCGGCGACGCTGCTCGACGAACTTGATCAGGGCACGGTCCAGTGGTCGCCAAACTTCGATGGCACCTTGCAGGAGCCCGTGCTGCTGCCGGCCCAGCTGCCCAATCTCCTGCTGAACGGCACCAGCGGTATCGCTGTCGGCATGTCCACCGACATTCCGCCGCACAATCTGCGTGAAGTGGTGACGGCGCTTGTGCGCCTGCTGGAGGAGCCGGACACGACTCTTAAGCAACTCTGCCAGCACATCAAGGGCCCCGACTTTCCGGGCGGCGGCGAAATTGTCACGCCCCGGAAGGAGCTGCACGAGATCTACGCCACCGGCAACGGTACGCTGCGGTTGCGGGCCACCTGGGAGCGTGACGAGGATGACATCATTGTCACGAACCTCCCGTTCCAGGTCTCCGGCAGCAAGGTGCTGGAGCAGATCGAGGCCCAGCGGCAGGCCAAGAAGCTGCCGCTCGTGGACGATTTGCGCGACGAGTCCGACCATGAGAACCCGACCCGGCTCGTGATTACGCCCAAGTCGGGCAAGGTCGACTTCGATGCCCTGATGAGCCACCTGTTCGTCACCACGGATCTCGAACGGACGCTGCGCGTCAACCTGAATGTCATCGGGCTCGATGGCCGTCCGGCCGTCAGGGACCTTAAGTCGTTGCTGGGCGAGTGGCTTAAGTTTCGGACTGCCACGGTCAAGCGGCGGCTGGAGTACCGCCTCGCCAAGGTCGAGGACCGGCTGCACATCCTGGATGGCCTGCTGATCGCTTTCCTCAATATTGATGAGGTCATCCGGATCATTCGCAAGGAGGACAAGCCGAAGGAAGTGCTGATGAAGCGCTTCAAAATCAGTGACGTGCAGGCGGAATCGATCCTAAACCTCCGGTTGCGCCAGTTGGCCAAGCTGGAGGAAATTCAGATCCGCACGGAGCAAAAGGACCTGGCGAAGGAGCGGGACAGCCTGCAGCAGATCCTGAAAAGCGCGGCGAAGCTTACGACGCTGATTCGTGACGAATTGCTTGCCCTGGCGGAGAAGCACGGGGATCCGCGGCGCACCGCCATCGTGGAACGCGACGCCGCCCAGGCGCTAGCCGAAACCGACCTGGTGGCCAGTGAGCCCGTGACGGTTGTCCTGTCGGCCAGTGGCTGGGTCCGGGCCGCAAAGGGGCACGAGATCGACCCCGTCAGCCTGAGCTACAAGTCCGGTGACAGCTACCTCTGTTCCGCGCCTGGCAAGAGCACCCAGACAGCCGTATTTCTCGACAGCGTGGGCAGGGCCTATTGCCTGCCAGCGCACTCCCTGCCGTCCGCCCGCAGCCAGGGCGAACCGCTCACCGGGCGCCTCAATCCGGCTGCCGGGGCCGGTTTTCGCGGCGTGCTGATCGGCGATCCGGACATGCGCTGGCTGGTGGCCAGCGACGCGGGCTACGGTTTCTTTGTGAGGCTTTCAGAGCTTCAATCCCGCAACCGTGCAGGCAAGGCCTGCCTGCGTGTGCCGGAGGGTGCTGATGTACTCATTCCGTCACCCGCAACTGGCGAAGTGTTTCCGGGCGCGGCGCTGGTGGCGGCAGTCAATTCCGAAGGCCGGCTGCTGGTGTTTCCGGCCGCGGACCTGCCGGAGTTGCCACGCGGCAAGGGCAACAAGATCTTTGGCATCTCGACCCGCAAGTTCAAGGCCGGTGAGGAGAAACTGGCAGCGGTTGTTGTGCTGGAGCCTAAGCAGTCGCTGCTGTTATTCAGTAATCAGCGCACGATGACGTTGAAGCCCGCTGATCTGGCGGAGTATCGCGGCGCACGCAGCCAGCGCGGAGGCCTGCTGCCCAGGGGCTGGCGGAAGGTGGACCGGGTTTCCGTGGCGCCGTCGACCTAGCGCACTTTCTTGCGGAGCAGGTCCTCGCCAATCTGCGTGACGTCGTCGACGTCATTGCCAAGCGCCTTGCGCACGGCTGACATGTCCAGCACCTGGCTCGCCGTCAGTTCCTCTTCGTAGTCGCGCTCCAGCAGGGTCAGTGCCTCAAGCAGGGTTTGCGCCTGCTGCTGGTCCCTGGTTGCCGCCGCGGCAAGGGCGTGAATATCGACCGTACCGGAGTCCGATGTAGACCGGATGTCGGGTCTCGCCAGATCCTCCGTCTGGCTGGCCATGGCCTCGTCATGGTCTTCCGGCAGTTCGCCCACGAGGAAGTCCACACTGCTACCGGGCGCGCTCGCGGCAGGCTTGAACGGGTCTTTCGCCTCGCTGCCTGTGGAGCGAGGGGCAACGGTCTTCTTGGCATGCAGGCGCTTCCGGATCGTTGTGTCGGTGCCGTCGAACAACTCCTCCAGCTCGGAGGTGATCTCGCCGCTCGGTGCCGGCGCGCTGGCCTGTGGCACCTCGACTGGCGGCGAGGCGGCCGCGGGTTCCGGTTCGTGAGCAAACTCGGTGTCGAGTGAATCATCGTACTGGGCCGAGTAGGACACGGAGAAGCCGGGCTCGACCGAGCGGGTCACCAGTGGCGCAACTACCGTGGCGAACGCCGCGGAGCCGGACCGTGCAGGCGAATCGGCGCTGGCTGCCGGTCTGGCGGCCTGGCGCTTACGGGATGGCAGTCGTCCGCGGAACCAGAGCAGGGCGCTGATGCAGAGTCCGAACAGGATGCCGGCGCCGGCGGCGACTGCGGAATTGACTTCATTGGCGCCGCTCACGAGGGCGTCGTCGGCGGATGCAGCCGGAATTTTCGGTGTGACCGGGCGTCGCGCCACGGGAGTTGCTCTAACCTGGGCCGGTTCAACCTGGGCCGGTTGAACCTGGGCCGGTTCAATCTGCCCGGCGGGCAAGAGGGCTTCGGCAGCTGCGGCGGGCGTTGCCGCGCTGGCCGGGATTTCTGGCGCGGTGCTGAGAAGCGGTGAGCGCATCGCCGCAGGCGCTGGCGGAACGACCGGGGTTGTTAGCGCCGCAGGCAATGAACCTGCGGTAGCGGCGCTGGCAGCGGCTGCTGCCGGAATCAGGATCTCGCTGCCAAGCTTGATGAGGTTAGGGTCGTTGCGGATGAATGCGTCGGGGTTGGCCGCCTGGATGGCATCAGCCAGCACCCCGAGGGACACGCTACGGTCAAGCACCCGAGCCGTGATGCCGGATAGCGTATCCCCGTCCGAAACGCGGTAAACGGACCCGCTGGCGATCGTGGTGCCAGCGCGGATGGCGGTTGCACGCGGTCGGGCGGGGCGTGGCTTAACCGCTGGTGACGCAGGCTCGGCGTCGGGCAGCGCAACCGTGGTTGAAACTGTCGCCTGAAGTCTTGCGGCGTCGGGCGAAGCGGCGGCACTGCTGGCGATAGCAGCCGGCAGATCCAGCATCAGCACGTACTGCCGGACCACGACGGGTGCCCCGGGGCACTTCACTTTCAGTTCCAGTTCGTACATCGGTTCGTACAGGGCCGACGCGCTGCTGACCTTCAGTTCGTACTGTCCTTCGCGAGTCGCTGCGGGTGTCGTGACACTGGCGCCCGGAACGCGGCGCAGATCGGCGGCCCCCTGGCCCGGCACCACGCAGGCGCTGGTCAGTGCTTCGCCAGCGCCGAGACGCACCGGAACCGTTGCATTCAGTCGTTGACCCAGAGCGGAGCGCACATTGATGTCACCGAGCGTCAGCGCGTGTGCAGACGGTGCCAGCACGAGAAGCAGGGAGCCGGCCAAAAGGGAGGTTCCCCCTCCTGGTCTCACGACCGGGGCTGACGGCGGCTCCGGACGGGCTGTGGCCTGCCGTATGGCCGAGCGAAGCGGGGAGTTCCGTCGACGTGACTGGCGCAATCGGCGCATCATTTGAGCCCTGGGGTCCTGTAATTGCATGGCAGTTTCTGTGGCAACCGCTAAGAAACCATCTGCCGGCCAGCCGGGATACGACCCAGGTCTCGTTCTGTTATGTCGTGAATGCCAGGCCGGTCAGGCTGCATCCGGAGTGTGATTGAGCGCACGTCAGGTTCACCCGGCGGCCTGCCGCTCGACGGGCTCGGCGTCGCCGAGGACCACACCGTGCGTCTGGGTAAAGTTGCCCTGTACAAAGGCGATGCCGAGCTGCCACAGGACCGCCATCGTATTGGCATTTTCGACCCGCTCCGCAATGGTCTTGATCTTGAGTTCGCGGGCTCGGGCGGCGATGTCGCCAACCCTTTTCTGCAGATCCTTGTCCCGGTGCAGGCCCTGCATCAGGCTGCCATCGATCTTGGCAAACTGCATCGGCAGGTGGCCCAGAAGCTGGGTCGAGTCGCGGCCCAGGCCCAGGTGATCGACTGCAAACAGGAAGCCATTTTCCCGGAGCTTTTCGGCGATCGTCTTGCTCTGCTTCAGCTGCTGGAGGACGAGTTCCTCGCTGAGCTGGAAGCAGATCTGGGATGGTTTGAGGTGCGTGCCCCTGGCGCGGGCCCTGAGCCATTCGATGAGCGATTCATCGAGCACGGAGTCGCGCGACAGACGGATAAAGACGAGATTCGGGTGCCGGGCGACGCAGAATGAAAACGAGGCGCCGATCACCCATCGGTCGATGTTCTTCATCAAGTGGGCGCGTTCGGCCGCCGGAATGAACTCGGCCGGGAGAACCGGTTCACCCTGCTCATCGATCAGCCGTACTCGCGTGTCGAGCACGCCCTGAACCTCTTCGTGAAGCCCGACCACGGGCTGGTGCACCAGGCGCAGGCGATTTTGCATCAGCGCGGCGCGAATTCGGGAGACCCACAGTGTGTCCGTCAGCCGCACCCGCTCCGTGGCGCTGGTGTTGTCGCTCAGCATCACCCGGTTACCGCCCTGATCACGACCACTGCGACAGGCCTGCTCGGCCTCGGCCAGGCGTTCCGCCGCGCTTCGCTCGGACGGCCGGATCTCGCACAGGCCAATCGTGCAGGACATTGAGGTGGACTGGGTTTCGAACTCGAACACCTGGTTGGCCACTGCCTTGCACAACTGGTTGGCCCAGGCCCGCACATCGGTCATGGTGCCGCGCTCGATGAGCACGGTGAACATGGTGCCGCCGAAGCGGCCGTAGAGGTCGCCGGGTTGCATGAGTTCCCGCACTACCTCGGCGAGACGCATCAGCAGCGCCTCGGTACCCAGCAAGCCGACGTCCGATTGAACACGAGCAAAGTGATCCGGGCGTATATAGGCGAGGGCGCGGACTCCGCCGGCCGGCTGATTCGCCAGTCGTGCGGTGAGGCACTCAATAAAGTAGTGTCGCTGGTAGAAGCCAGTGGAGGGATCCCGGGCCACGGCCTGCTTCAGGAGGTCTTCCGGAGCCTGCTCTCGCTGACGATCACAGGGCGCGATGACGCGAACGCCGGGATCGCCATCCACGGTCACGCGCTTCAGGCGCAGTTCCAGCGGCAGCTCCGTTTCGTCCTTGCGGTAGGCGACGACAGGCAGCACACCGTCGTCCTGCCACTTGTCCTTCAGGCAGGCTACCAGGGCGCCCTTGAGCGTGGCCTGGTCGGCCTCGCGAAAGAGGTCCATGAACGGCTGGCCGATCAGGTCCGCTTCCGGGTCCATACCGAGCAGGGTCGACCACGCCGGGTTCGCGGCCACGATGATGCCGTCGTGGACGTCCACTATGGCTTCCGATGCGCCGCTCATCAGGCTGCGCAATTCCTGCTTGTACTGGCGGGCGGAGTTGAGGACGCTCTCCAGTGCAAGCCGCAGGCGATGCGCGTGCAGTTCACGTGCGACGACTGCGCGCAAGCGGTTGCGGTGAGTCAGAGAGACTACATCCCGGGCGCCGCTCTCCATGGCAACGGCGATGCCGGGTTCATCGACCTGCCCCTTGACCACGAGCAGGGGTGGCGGTGGCGAACATTGGGCGACAGCCGCGGCCACGGCCGAAAAGTCGATGTCGTTGTCGCCGTCGAAGTACAGCAGAATCTCGGGAGGCTGCGACTGCAGGCGCTCGCCGAGTGTCGCGAGATCATTCACGCGCTGACAGTGAACCGGATGTCCGCTGTCCCGAAGTACTGAATTGATCGTCGTCATGTGATCGTCAGTGCGACTGATGACGATCAGTGGAATGCCTACGGAGTTGCCCAACCCCACACCTGCCGAGTCCCTGTAATGGAGCGGGATTGTGGAGGTCGGTGCGCGGGGATTATGTGATCGTCGTCCAGTTATGTGGGGTGGCTGAAGTTATGTCGTGCCGAATGGTCCGAGGAGTGTCTTCGACGGGAATGGGGTTTATGTGGGGTTTATGCGGGGGTGTGGCGGGTGCATGGATCCGGCTAGAATAGGCGGCTACGTAACCGATTGGGTTTCTATGGCCAATTACAGCGCGAGCGATCTGCGGGGCGGCAGCAAGGTCTTGATCGATGGCGATCCCTGCACCGTCGTTGATAACGAATTCGTCAAGCCCGGCAAAGGCCAGGCGTTCAACCGCGTCCGCATCCGGAACCTTCGTACCGGGCGGACCGTGGAAAAGACTTATCGCAATAGCGACTCAATCGAATCGGCAGACGTAATGGACCGGCCGATGCAGTACCTCTACAACGATGGCGACATGTGGTATTTCATGGACCCGGAGAACTTCGAGCAACTCCCTGCCTCGGATACCGCCGTTGATGAAGCGAAGCAGTGGTTGCGGGAGCAGGACACTTGCACGGTCACGCTCTGGAATGGCGTGCCACTAACGGTGGTGCCGCCGATTTTCGTCGAACTCAAGATTGTCGAGACGGACCCCGGAGTCCGGGGGGACACCGCCACAGGTGGCATGAAGCCCGCGAAGGTCGAGACCGGCGCCGTGGTCAAGGTCCCGCTCTTTCTCAACGAGGGTGAAGTCATCAAGGTGGACACGCGGTCCGGTGAGTACGTGTCGCGGGTGAAGTAATGCGCTGTTGCCGGCCTTCCCGTTGGGCGGCCCTCAGGTCGGAAGTACAGGGAAGCTGATTCCTTCCTGCAGCGTACGGAGTCCAAGCAGGACCATCACGACGCGATCAAACCCCACGGCGACGCCAGCGCACTCAGGCAGGCCGTACTCCATGGCGGCGAGCAGGTTCTCATCAGGCAGGACATCCGGTCGGCCGAGGCGGGCCCTGAAGTCACGGTCGGCATCGAAACGCCGGCGCTGTTCCGTCGCGTCGCTGAGTTCCCGGTAGCCGTTTGCCACTTCAACTCCCTGGCAGAACACCTCGAAGCGCTCCGCGATGCGGGGATCGGCGGGATCGAGACGGGCGAGGGCGGCCTGGGCGGCCGGGTAACCGGTGACCACGGCAATTCCGGTCCTGGCCAGCCGTTTGCTCACCACATGACTCATCAGCAGATCCAGCCACAAGGTGGCCTCGTTGCCGAGGCTGTCGCTGAGCTCGGTGCTTAACTGCGCGCCCAGCAGGGAACGGGCGCAACCCTGCAGGTCTGCTGTCGTCGCCGTCAGAGGATCAATGCCGAGTATCGCAAGGAAGAGCGCGGAGTAGGTCCAGTGACGCGGTGGGTCTGTGCCTATCGTGGACGGTGCACCGACGCGTTCCGCTGCCTCCGCGAGCACGGTCAGCAGTTCGCAGGTTTCCGCGACGAGTTGCTGCAGTGTGTAGTCGTGGCGATACCATTCGAGCAGCGTGAATTCCGGTTCGTGATGTATACCGGCTTCAGCATCGCGAAATACCTTGCCGAGTTGCCAGATGTCCGGGGCACCGGCGGCGAGCAGTCGCTTCATGTGAAACTCGGGCGACGTGTGCAGGAATAGCTGTTCGCCGCGACCCAGTCTCAGCGGAATATTCTGCAGGTGCGGGTCCGTGACGGCGTGTTGCACGAGCGCCGGTGTTTCCACTTCCAGAAGGCTGCGGCTGCTGAAGAAGTCGCGGGCCGTGGCGAGCAGCTGCGACCGCCGGCGGAGGG
>CAZPNN010000067.1:0-18859 GCA_964587605.1 uncultured Chromatiaceae bacterium | reverse complement strand
GTCCTGTAAATGCTGACGTCGGTTACCGGGATGCCCGTGTTCAGGATCCGGGAGCGGTCCTCCACGGTGAGTGGACCGTCGACGGACCGGTCGAAGTTCGTACGGGGACGGCCGTCGAAAGCGCTGATGGCGTACAGGCGGTTAATGCCAGCGCCGCCTGTGCATTCAGTAGCCGTCTCGCCTGGCGTGAACGTTGTGAAGAACGTGGTGTTATCGACAGTAAGCGATTCACCCAGCATCTTTTCCCCGGCGCCCTGGACCAGGCGCAATTGCCAGCCAACTGACCCGAAAGGCACTTCGGCCTCAGCATCGCTGGTGATGTCGACCAGTTGGTCCACCGACACCGGCGCGGAGGGGTAGTCGCTGCTGTCGATCACGCCAAATACGGCATAGTCACGGATCGAGAAGAAGGTTTCGTCGATGTTGGTGTCGAGTGGGTGGCCGCGATAGCCGGAGCCGATATTAATGGCGATGAAAAACTGGCTCTCAAGGATCAGGGGCACCACGTCCGGCGCCTCGTAGAAGCGGCGCAGGTCTGCGGTGGCAGGATCGGCGACGGCGGCACCACCGAGTGAGGCCAGAACGCCGCCTTCGACAAGCGAGCCGCCACTTTCGCCGTTGACGATGTCGAACCGCCAGACCTGCCCGCCCATGTCGCCCACGTAGAAGCGCTCAGCGACACCGTCGCCGTTCAGGTCCAGGGGTTTCACGGGCGCCGGAATCGAGTATTGCATGGCCGGCATTGTGAGGTCGTGCGGACCCACGGCCGAGTCGCTGCCCACGCTCCACACGCGGCTGCCGTCTGCCAGGTCCACCATGTAGATGGCATTGCCTCGCGTGTCCTGACGGAAGCTGCGGTTATCCTGGCCGGGGTCATAGCCGCCGCCGAAGACGGCGACATCACGGGTTGTAGCACCGATCCGGACTCGTGCTGCCACTGGCGGCGACCAGGTCTGGCCCAAATCGGCAAAGTCAGTGCCCGTGCCGCTGATCTCCCAGAGGAGACGGGGCGCATCGCGCGACGTGACGTCCACGGCAAACACGCCATCGCCACCGCGGCCCATGCCGAACAGCAGGATGGCCCTCTCGCCGCCGGCGAGTCCGGGTTGGCCGTCGTCGTTGATGATGATGAGGTTGATCTCGCCGTCCAGGCCGTAGGTCTTGGTGGTGGCGGCCTCATTCCGGTAGAGCGGGTACAGCCCGTTCAGCAGGCGCTGGGGTATGAACGCCCAGCGTTCCACGCCGGTAGTCCCGTCGATGGCATGCAGGTAACCGTCGTTCGTAGCCAGGAACACCGAGCTAACCGGGTTGTCGATGGGGCCTGAGTATAAAACTGTAAGTGGCTGAACATGAAAGGGATCGCCCATGTCGAACCGGGCTTCCGTGAGATTGCCATCCTGATCGGCATCCCGCACGTCGCGACCGAGCGCCCAGTTGATCACGTCGTCACGCTCAGGCTCCGGCACGGTGGACAGCGTTTCGAGAAGGCCGGCGGTGCCGGGGGCTACCCGGTTGGCGGACGCGGACAGCTCGCCGTCCACCAGGTTGGTGAATACGCGCCGGGCGGAAGGGGCAGGGAGCAGGCTGGCGGCACCACCGGACGTCACCCGGTCACCGTCCACCTGAGAAGACCAGAAGCTCAGGGCATCGCGGGCGAAGAGGCCGGAAACGGGATCAATCACAGGGCGGTCGTCCTGGCCCACCAGCACGTCGTTTTCAAGCCGGTACTTCTTCAGGTTGCCCAGCCAGCGCGCTGTTTCGGTTGGCTGAAAAACCGCGACGTAGACATCGCTCAGGTTCCGGGTGCGGTTAAACTCGTTGACCGGAACGGCCGGCGCGGCAAACGTGCCGACGTTGTCGAAGATCGACAGCACGATGCCGTTCAGTGCCGTCGACAGCGTGGCGGTGTCATCCGCCAGGTGATATTCACCGCCGCCGCGTGCCGCTGTTGCCACCAGCAGTGGAAAGTCCGCTTCAAAGCCGATCGTGTGGGTGACGACGTTTTGCAGGCCGGGCAGCGTCTCGTTCAGGTCCTTGCCGAGCAGGTAGGCCGCCATGTCATCGAGGCACAGGCCCTCGCCGCTGCCATCGCAGGCGGGAGCAACGACCGTGGCAAAGTCCGGCAGGGCCGTAATCCTGCTCACGGCGCTGGCATCACCGGCAGGCTCACCGTCGGTCAGCAGGATGATGAAATTCTTGCCACAGGATTCCGAGATCGGCGAGCGGTAGAGCGGCGAGGTGAGGGTATTGCCCACCCGCGATGCTGGCACGCTCTGGAAGGTGCCGCTGTCGCCGTAGTCCACGTTGCGGCCCATGAACACCTGCGCCGCCTCGTACAGTGCTCCTGACAGCGGGGTGCTGCCCTCGGTTACCAGGTCGTTGACAACTGCCGTTACGGACGCCCGGGAGGTTTCGATGTCCTCCAGCGCCGCAACAACTGCCCCGCCCTCGCCGCCGCTAAAGCGCATGACTCCCACGTTGACGTCCCGCAGGCCGGCGACGACGGCATTCACCGCCTCCTTGACGATCGTCAGGCGTGACTTCTCGACGGTAGGCGGATTGCTGCGCCAGTTGAGCCAGTTGCCGT
Source organism: uncultured Chromatiaceae bacterium (assembly GCA_964587605.1). Lineage (GTDB taxonomy): Bacteria > Pseudomonadota > Gammaproteobacteria > Steroidobacterales > SHZI01. The sequence goes on along the minus strand of CAZPNN010000067.1, from coordinate 16,272 downwards.
CGTAGACGGTGTACTGCGTGGTCCACGCGGGTTCCGTGCCGTTCGTGGCGGCCCACGGGCCTTCGCTGCCGTCGGCGGCATAGTTCTCGGCGCCCGGCCCGTCACCGTCGATGCCCCGATCACTTTCGCACTCGACTTCACCGTCTGGCCGGCCGGGCGAGAGGGTGTCCCAGCGCTCGCTGCCGGCATCCCAGCCGAGCAGGAAATCGGCGTAGTAGCCGGTCTGTTCCAGCTGCTGACGGGACGCCGCGCAGCGGTTGACGGCCTTGGGCAGCACGTTGGGGCTGTCACAGGCCGGTGTTGCGCCGGTGGTGGAAAAGTACAGCGCGTTGCTGTCGTAGCAGCCGCTGAAGGTCTGGCTGCTGTCAAAGGTTGCCTGGGTAGCTACCAGCGTGTCCATGCTGCCGGAGGTGTCGATGATAAACAGGACATTGGCGCGGGCGGTACTCGCGTCCGGGTCGCTCAGGAACAACTCGGCATCATCGGCTCCGGCCGAAGACATCAGCAACGGGAGCAGGGCCGCTGCCACCAGCAGGGACCGTTGCCGGCGTGACGAGTGGCGAACGATCATGGCGGTGCTGCTCCGCCGGGTACATTCAGCCCGGGTACATTCAGTACTATGCGTTTTACTCGCAGGGTTTGCGGCTCGTAATAGACGTAGACCAGCAGGCCGGGGTTATTGCCCGCGGCTGCAAACGCCGCCAGTACGGCCGCCTGCCCTGCCGGCTGTTGTTCGCGCGGAGCGCTGAACCAGGTGGTGGCCTCGGTGACCTTAAGCACGATCGGGCTGCAAGTCGCGCACAGGCGCACCGTCAGCCCCCCGTGCGAGGCACCGGGCAGTTGCACCTGGCTGCGCGTGAGTTCGTAGGCCTGTTCGATGGTGCGCAAGGTCGCTGAAGCCGGCAGCGAGGCACCCAGCAGCAGAAGCACCGGCAGGGATCGGGCCAGACTTGTCAGGACGGTGTTCATCGTCCCGAGGCTCCCGTCAGCGCGTAACCCTGGACCAGGCGGGACCGCGCGTCACGCTCGTCGGTAGTGCCCACGGAGGTCACTTCATAGTTGTAGGTTGGAATTCGCGCCAAGCTGTTGCCGGGCGTCATGGACTCGCCGCGGTAACAGACGCTCGTGGTGTAGCGCCCGCGAAGCTCGGGCACTGCCACCGCAGGATTCGCGACCGGTGCGGTGCAGTCGCCGACGCCGACCGGTTGACCCTGACGGACAACGGCGTCGATGCCCGTCTGCGCCAGCTGGAAGGCGTTTTGCCGGACCTGGGCATTGCCGGCCATCAGGAGTCCCAGGCTGGCCGTGCGCATGGTGGACACCGCCAGCACGGTGAGCACCATCAGGAGAATCAGGCTGACGATCAGGGCGGCGCCAGATTGCTGCGTTGACATCTACGCGCCCTCGTTATTCAGAAAAATGGTCTTTGAAATCTGCAGCCGGCGGAACGTTGCCGGGTAATCGGGGCTGCCGGCAACCAGATCGCCGAGGTCGGCATCCTGGGTGGCGTAGCTCTGCTCGTCGATCCAGGCCTGGTCGTCAGCGGGAATACCGACCAGCATCCAGAGGCGCACGGCGATGACCTGGCCTTGCGGCGCAAAGCCCGCGGCGCCGGGAGTCACCAGCGGGTGATCGCCGTCCACATACCGGTCCACGTCGCCATCGCGATCGGTGTCCACGCCGAGTTGCACCTGCAGGTTCTCGATGCCGGGAATAACCTCCTCGTCGTCGAACTCCTCGTTTGGTCCGAGCGACAGCCGACGCAGCGACGGCAAGGCCGGGTCAAAACTGGACTCGTTGCTGATGTAGTAGGCGTTGATCGTGACGTTGTTGATGCTGGCGTCGGCGCCTAGGCCGGGGTCTACCGCGTCCTTGAACAACTGTCCCTGGGCAAGCGTGGACTGCACCTGGAGGCGATCGGCGTTCAGGCCGGGCGCCACGCCGCCTTGCCAGGGCTCCGCATGGCGCACGATCAGTACGTCGCTGCCGGCCCGGGGGTTGTCGTTGAAGGAAGGACATCCGAGGCGATCGAAGTCGTCGTCGAGCGCTTCCGCCGCTCCGGCGAGGTCGAGTGCCCAGGAGGCATCGGCGCCGTCGCAAGTGACAGTGATACCGGCGGGGACGTTGATCCGGGCCGGTTCGGAGTTCAGGCCCCAGTACCGCGCCAGGCGGATGTCGGGCTCGATGGTGTCGAGGGCGAAACGGGCACTTTCCTGCAGTCGTGCCAGGCTGTCGCTTGCGCGGTAGCTGTTGCGGCTCTGGCTGTAGACATACAGCGCGCCGCCAATGAGGAACAGGCCAATCGCCATCGCCACCGTCAACTCGATGAGCGTCATGCCGCGTTGTGCCCGAGGCTGGTCCATCGGCTGGCCCATCGCCTGGTCCATCAGTTGGCTCACAGCCGGACGCTCAGCGTGTAGGTGGCGGGATCTTCCTGCCCGATTTCCGGCCAGGCGACGGTAATGGTGTAGGTGGCTGGTGTTGCGCCGGCGACATCGATTTCGCCGACGGTACCTTCGGGCAACTGGGCTTCGAGCTGGTTGCTCCAGTCGAACCAGTCGTCATCGGCGAGCTGATCGGGTGTGCAGTCGCTGGCGCCGTTGATGCAGGCGCCATCAACGCCCGGGCCGGCGCCGGCGTACGCAAGCCCGGCGGTGCTGTTGGCCCGAATCCGGTCGGCCATGTCCGCCGCGAGGGTGACCGCCGTGGTCCGGTAGAGGGCCGTGCGCCCGGCGCGGAGGCCCTCGAGGTACAGGGCCGCGATGCCCAGCATGCCGACGGACATCACAACGAGGGCAACCAGGACCTCAACAAGACTAAAGCCCTTGCTGCGGGTGCCGGTCATCTAACACCCGCCCAGTGGCGAGCGCGCACCTTGCAGGATGTCGCGGTTGCGTTGCAGTTCAAGCCGACCGGTCGGGTGAATCTGGATCCAGCGTCCGGCTGCCACGCCGCCGCCGGTGTCCACATCGCCTCGCTCGTCGCACAACTGGATGTCGGTGAGGGAGTCGGGGAGTGCTGCCGTGCCGACCGCGCCCGTGCCGCTGAAAATGATGTAAGCCGGCGCAGCAGCCGGGTTCACGGTCAGGCCGTCCCGCAGCTGCGAGGGCAAGGCGGCGTGACGCTGCACAACCACGTCGTCAGCACTGATGTTGGCATCCGCATTCCGATCGACGAAAACGCTCCAGCCCGAGGCCAGACTGCCGTTGGGCAGGCAGGGTCCATCGCCATCCACGGTGGGGCACAGCGTGACGGTGACCTGCCGCATGATGGCTTCACTGCGCGCCGCGTACAGGCTGGTGACCAGGTCGTTGGTGGCGGCGCTCATTCGATTATTGGCGAACAGCGTGGCGAATGCGGGTATGCCGATGCCGAGGGCGATGGCCGCGACGGCCAGCACAAACAGGAGTTCAATGAGGCTGAAGCCTCTTTCTTGTTCTTCTTGTAGAAGCACCGCAGTAGCCGGGTACACGCAAAGCTTGCGGAGCCCATGGTGCCGCAATCCGGCGCGCGGGGTGATCTCGGCCGATAACCGGGCCGATACCAGGGACGATCAGGATTTTCGTATGCCATTCAGCTTTTTAGGCTGGACACTTCAAGGCGCCCTTAGCTGCTGCGGCTGAGGTGGCCCGGGGCCTGCCGGTGTAGCTCACGACCACCGCCTTCGCCCTGGTCCCGCCGCGCCGGTCACAGAAGAGGAGCGTCCCGTTTACGGAGCGCAGGCCCCACGGCCGGAAGATGAAGGCACCGCGATTGGCGAGGATGGGATTCACCATAAAGCCGGATTCGACTTGCAGAATGCGCTCCCCGGCATCAACACGTGGCGGGCTGTCCCGGTCACGATTGACGAACACAATCAGGCCCGCGTCCCAGGTGCCCGAGTTAACGCACTGCCGGCCGGAGGTGCTGCGGCACACCACCACGTCGGCCTCCGACTTCAGCGCTTCGTGCCGGGCGACGTGCATGCCGTGGACGACGCGGTTCACTGCCGCTGTCTGCCGCGAGTCGAGCACGAGCGTGGTAAACGCGGGCACGGCGAGGCTGAGCAACAGGGCGCCGATGGCGACGGTGATCAGTAATTCGAGGGCCGTGAAACCCGCGGTGCGAGGCATGATGGCAACGCTGCGTGAACTGTGGATGGGCCGCTACCTTAAGTGTCGGTGAAGGATGCGGCCAGCGCACAATCGAGGCTCACGGCCCAGATTCGGGACTTGCGCTAGAATTTCCCTATGGCCCTCCGAACTGAAGTCGATGCGACGCTGCGCGCCCACGGCGTGAAGCCGACGCCGCAGCGCGTTGAGGTGGGTATGTTGCTGCTCGCGGGGCCGTGCCACGTGTCGGCGGACCAGATTCTCCAGTCGCTCCGGCGGTCGGGCAGCCGGATCTCCAAGGCGACGGTCTACAACACGCTCAACGTGTTTTCACGGGCGGGCATCATCCGGGAGGTGGCCGTCGATCCGAACCGCCTGGTTTACGACTCCACCACAACCTGCCACCACCACTTCCTCAATGAGGACACCGGCGAACTCCTCGACATCGATCCGGCCGAGGTCGAGCTGGCGCGCCTGCCCCGCCTCCCTGAAGGCACGGAGGCCTCAAGCGTCGAAGTCATTATCCGGGTGCGCCGCCGCCCGTCGTAGGAGCGCCTTCAGGCGCGACCAACTCGTTTGAAGCCCAGTGGCCGATTCCCTATACTTCCGCGCGGTCGCCGGGGTAGCTCAGTTGGCAGAGCACCGCATTCGTAATGCGGGGGTCGGAGGTTCGACTCCTCTCTCCGGCACCAATAAATTAAAAAGTTGCGAAGCTCGGGCTTTTCGGCCTGTCTGCCGTAAGTGCACCGTAAGTGCAGATGCGGAGCAATCGCGGGGTTTGACCACGTCGTGGTGTGCAGTCGATCCCGAGCCCACTAATTCCAGTATTGCTGTGAAATGAGACCAGCACGGTTCCGTGCCTGACGATCTGGTTCTTCGCCCCGGCATAGGAAGTGTGACCTGGCGGGCTAAGGTTCGATGGAGCAACGTCAAGAGTTTTCTATTCACTTCACGGGCTTATGAATGTGTTAATCTATTGATTGTAAACCGGAAAGAGCTGAACTTGGCTATTCTTTTGTTATTCATTTATGATTCTTAAATGGCCAGGTTTCCTGATTCGATCGCCGAAGTGCTCGCTCGTGGAGTCGCCACGAGCCCTGAAATTCAACGGGCATTAGGTTTAAGTCAACCGTCCGTATCACGAGCCCTCGCTGCGATGGGGGATGCCGTTGTACGCATCGGACAAAGGCGAGCGGCGCGCTATGGCCTTCCCCTGGACATCCCGGGTATTGGCTCGACTTGGCCAGTGTTCGCGGTCAGCGAAACCGGCGAGCCCGAATTGCTCGGCCGACTCACCTCGTTGTATCGAGACCAGTATTGGTTCGACGCCAAACAGACAGATCGATCCGAAGTCACCGATGGCCTGCCGTTTTTTCTACAGGACTTAAGACCTCAAGGCTTCATCGGACGCACAGTTCCAAAACGCTATCCAGAGCTTGGTCTGCCGGAGCGGATCACCGATTGGAAAGACTCGGACGTGCTGACTTACCTTGTTCGTCGGGGCGACGACGGTATCGGCAATATTCTCGTCGGCGATGAGTCTCTGCAGCGATTCTTTAAGCAGGCGCGTACGCCGATTCAAGCGATAGATGTCGCAAATCGGCACATCGATTACATGTCGCTTGCTAATGCTGCGATCGAAGGTGACATCGCTGGATCATCTGCGGGTGGCGAGCATCCCAAGTTCACGTGCCTTCTGACAAAGGAGGGGGTCTCCAAGCATGTACTCGTGAAATTTTCGCCTGCGGGCGCAGATCCGATTTCGCAGCGCTGGTTCGACCTGCTCGTGAGCGAGCACCTGGCGATTTCTGCGTTAAGAATCGCTGGCATCACATCGACCAGCACAGACTTGTTCCCCGGAGATGGGCAAGTCTTTCTCGAGGTCGAAAGATTTGACCGAATGGGGGTTATTGGTCGCCGCGGCGTTGTGAGTCTGGCTGCAATCGACACGTACCTGATCGGAAAGCGGGAAAGTTGGATTAGCGCGGCAAGATCTCTGCGTTCGCTGCAAAGGATTTCGAACGACGACGTCGAACGTATCCGACGGGTTGCAACATTTGGCCGTCTTGTCGGTAACACCGATATGCACTTCGGAAACCTCTCCTTCTATCTGACATTTGAGGGGCCGTTCATTCTCTCGCCAATCTACGACATGCTGCCCATGATGTACGCTCCTACTGTCGCAAACGCGATTCCAGATCGAGAACTGGAACCGCCTCTGCCCAATGCAGAATCTCTTGATATCTGGCGCGACATGACGACGATCGCCAAGGGCTTCTGGGAAAGCGTTGGGAGTCACGAATTGATCTCACGGGGGTTCAAGGCAATCGCGAACCGTAACGCAGAGATTGTTGGGCAGGCGTCGCGACTTACGTAGTGGTTTTGCCAACGAGGTGTTGGCGGCTACCGGAATAAAGTGGGCACTAAGAAAATGGACCCTGTAGCTGCTAGAGGGTTGATGCTACACAAGTGATAGACCCCACCGGGTCTCAACCAGGATTACTGCTATGAGCATGTCGCAAACGAAGGTTTTCTTCTCCCTGTTGTTCACTGTCGGGTTCTTGCTTGTTGCCGGCGCCGAGGCTGCACCTTCTGATCCGGCAACGATCCAGCAACTGCAAAAGCAGGTGGACGATCTAAACAGCGAACTCGCCCGCGTGAAGGGTGCGGCAGGCCCCGAGGCGCAGAACCAGGCCATGCAAAAGCACTGGGGGATGATGCAGGACCACATGCGCTCCATGCGGCAGATGCCGGGAATGATGGCGGGCGGTTGCGCCAACTGGCAAATGATGGACCCGAGCATGATGGGCCCCGGAACGATGGGCCCCGGCATGATGGGCCCCGGCATGATGGGTTTGGGCACCACGCCGGGTTGTCCGATGATGGGCCACGGCATGGGGTGGGCCATGCCCCCCGGTATAACGCCGGACGCCTATCAGAAGCAGATGAGTGAGCATAGGCAGACGATGCGCTCCCAGATGGCGGCTATCTCTGCCGAGACCGACCCTGCAAAGCGCCAGGCGCTGATGCAGAAGCACTACGACACGATGTACCGCGACATGCAGACCATGCGCGGCATGGGGTGGATGTGGGCGCCGGATGCCGCCGCTTCCCTGCCCGACGCCGACTCGAAGGGGGCGCAACTCGAATCGAAGCACTGTTCGCAGTGCCATGCACCGCCGTCGCCGTCGATCCACACCGCGAAGCAATGGGGCGAGGTTACAGCACGGATGCGGGCGCATATTGGCGACCAGGCCCAAACGTCGGCCACCGGTGTCGTCGTGAAGGTGCCAAGTGCAGCTGAACTGGATACGATCTTGGAGTATCTGGGCAAGCACGCCAGTCCCGGAAAATAGCTGCAGAGGTTCTGCGGGAAGTCATGGCGGCGTGACGAGGTCGCGATACCTGCGGCCGGGCAAGCGGGGCTGTCCCCGGCACGCCTCTAACCTCAAGACTCCTGCTTCTTGATGTGCGTCGCGACCCAGTCGGCCGCCGATAACTTCGGCCCCGTACCGCGGTCTTCGCCGTCTTTTGTGGGCGGCGCTGCCGCCCAGCCCGGCGCGAGCGGGTGGCGCAGATCCTTGGTCAGCCGCAGGGCGTCCTCACGACCGCTGTAGTAGCGGGGCACGCGCCCCGCTTCGTCGAAGCCCAGTTCCCGGTAGAACAGCTGCGCCACGGGATTGCGCGCCCGCACCTCCAGGCACAGGGTAAATGTGCCGGCGGTGATCGCTGATATTTCCAGCCACTGCACCAGGCGACGGCCAAGGCCGCGTCGCTGCCAGCGAGTGTCGACCGCGAGCAGATTGAGGTGAGCGATGTCGTCACCGAAATGCATTATGGCGAAAGCTGCGAGTGCAGGGCTGGTGCCGCTGATACAGCGAGCCGTGATCACCATCGAGTCCGGGTGGTGAATATGTCGCGCAACGCGGGCAGGCGTCCACGTCCACGGCAGCCCGACTTCGACGAGGCGCCGGGACATTTCGGCGATGATCTGTGCGTCGGCGTTCGCCGCCGACGCGATTTCGAGCGTGATAGGCATGCGGCTTCTCCGGCCGTTTCGAACACACTAGCGCAGAAGACGGGCCGCGTGTGCCGGGATTTGTCAGAAGCTACCGGTTCTTTAGCGAGCGCTTCGCCGGGCCTTTGCTGGCGGGCTTTCTGCCGGCCGCCACCGGGCCCGTACGCCGCGCACCGGTGCCCCGCAGTCCGGTCCCGGCGGGTTGCCAGGCCGGCACGAGGTGGTTCTTGCCATTGCCGATCAGGTCGGCCCGGCCCATGCGCTTCAGCGCCTCGCGCAGCACAGGCCAGTTCTCGGCATCGTGGTAACGGAGGAAGGCCTTGTGCAACCGGCGCACCTTGATCCCCTTTGGAACGTCCACCGTTTCGCTTGTGCGGGTCACACGGCGCAGCGGGTTCTTGCCGGTGTGGTACATCGCCGTTGCAGTTGCCATTGGCGAGGGCAGGAAGTTCTGCACCTGGTCCACGCGCAGCTGATTGCCCTTGAGCCAGAGCGCAAGGTTCAGCATGTCCTGATCCGTGGTGCCCGGGTGGGCCGCGATGAAGTAGGGGATCAGGTACTGTTCCTTGCCCGCGGCTTTCGAGTACTTGTCGAAAAGTTCCTTGAAGCGGTGATAGCTGCCGATACCCGGCTTCATCATCTTGTTGAGCGGCCCGTCTTCGGTGTGTTCCGGCGCGATCTTCAGGTAGCCACCCACGTGATGCGTGGCGAGCTCCTTGATGTACTCCGGTGACTCCACCGCGAGGTCGTAACGGACGCCGGACGCCACCAGCACTTTCTTGATCCCCGGCAACTGTCGTGCCCGCCGGTACACGCCAATCAGTGCGGAGTGATCGGTGTTGAGGTTGGGGCACACTCCGGGGAACACGCACGATGGCCGCCGGCACGCGGATTCGATTTCCGGGCTCTTGCAGGCCAGGCGGTACATGTTGGCCGTGGGTCCGCCGAGGTCGGAAATCACGCCGGTGAAGCCCGGGGTGCGATCACGGATATTCTCGATCTCCCGGATGATGGAGTCCTCCGAGCGGCTCTGGATGATGCGGCCCTCGTGCTCGGGAATGGAGCAGAAAGTGCAGCCGCCAACGCAGCCGCGCTGGATGATCACGGAGAAACGGATCATTTCCCACGCCGGAATCTTTGCATCGCCGTAAGCAGGATGCGGCAGCCGCGTGTAGGGCAGTTCGTAGACCGCGTCGAACTCCTTCGTCTGCAACGGGATCGGTGGCGGGTTCAGCCAGAGGTCCCGGTCGCCGTGGCGCTGGATCAGTGCGCGGGCGTTACCCGGGTTGGTTTCGAGATGCAGCACGCGGGAGGCGTGCGCATACAGCACGGGGTCGCTGCGCACGGTCTCAAAGGATGGCAGGCGGACGACACTGTGCGAGCGGTCGAGCTTCGGCGCCCGGCGCTGGAACTGGATCACCTTCTCGCCGCTGGCATTTCCGCCCGCGTGTGCCGCCGGTCCGGAGGCGCAGGCAGTGCCACCGGCAACGGGTGCTTTGTCATCCGCGTAGGGGTCTTTTGGCGGGTCGATGTGGCCGGGCTCGTCGACGCTGGTGGAGTCGATCTCTGCCCAGCCGTCGGGCAGGCGGTTTACCGGGAAGGCCGTGCCGCGGAGTTCGGTGATATCCGTGATCGCCGCGCCCTTCGCGAGCCTATGGGCGATCTCGACGATCTGCCGTTCGCCGTTGCCGTACACGAGCAGGTCGGCCTTGCTGTCGAAAAGCACGGAACGCCGTACCGTGTCGGACCAGTAATCAAAGTGTGCGACGCGCCGCAGGCTGGCCTCGATGCCGCCGACTACCAGCGGCACGCCCTTGTACGCTTCGCGCAGGCGCTGCGCGTACACGATCACGGAATGATCCGGCCGCCGGCCAGCCTCGCCATTCGGCGTGTACGCATCGTTCGAGCGTATGCGGCGATCCGCCGTGTAGCGGTTCACCATCGAGTCCATGTTGCCGGCCGTGACGCCGAAGAACAGCGTCGGCGCGCCGAGCGCGGTGAACGCCGTGGTGGAAGTCCAGTCCGGCTGCGAGATGATGCCGACGCGAAAGCCCTGGGCTTCCAGCAGCCGCCCGACCACGGCCATGCCGAAGCTCGGGTGGTCGACGTAGGCGTCGCCCGTCACCAGGATCACATCGCAGGCATCCCAGCCGAGCGTGTCCATCTCGGCGCGGGACATCGGCAGCACGGGAGCCGGCGTGAGCCGGCTGGCCCAGTACTTGCGGTAGGAGAACAGTTCGCGGGCGGCGTCCATAAATTCAGCGGGTGCGGGGCGCGATGCTTGCGCCGAGACGATCGGGTCCGGACGGCAGCCGCTCGAGGCGCGGCTCCCTAAGGCCACCAGCGTAACGCAGATCGACGGTGTCGAAGCGATCGCCGTTCTCCACGAGCAGGGCGAGGCCGCCGCTGGCGTTGTTTTGTGCAGCAGCAATCGCCTCCCGAAGGCGGCTTTCGGACCAGCGCCGACCGTTCACCGCGTGCAGCAGCATGCCCGGCGCAAGGCCGGCCGCGTCAGCCGGGGCATCGAGAAACAGATCCTCGATCAGGCCCTTGCCCGTCAGGCGCATGCCGAGGGAGTAGGCGAGGTCGATGGTTCCGGACGGATCGTGTGTCTCGAGGTCCTGAAGATAGGCGTTGCGCGTGGCGGAGAAATTCACGCGCCAGCCGCCCAGTGTCAGTCCCGCAAGGGGCGCCGGCGGGTTGGTTGCGGCGATGCGTGCGGCGAAGAACTGCTTCCAGTCCCGGGGCAACACCGCGTTGAGCGCGTCATAGAGCTGGTCTTCCGTGTAGGGCACGACCGTCGGTGGCCCGCTCGCGTTGTCGTTAGCGCCACCGAAAAACGCCCTGCAGAAGTCATCCAGGCTCCGTCGCCCGCGCGATTCCTCCCGGATCAGCATGTCGGCTTCGAGCCAGACCAGCGCGCCTTCGCTGTAGTAGTCGGCCGAGCGCCGGTAGCTTCGCCACAGCGGTGAAGCGCGGACGGTTTGCTGGGCCGAGATGGCCGTGTCTGCCAGGGGACGCCAGCGGCGTCCGGGCTGCTGCGAATAGTACGCAACGACGTGGGCCAGCCGGTCGCGGTAGCGGTCCGCGCTCCACAGGCCGCTGCGTGCCGAAAGTACATGGCCGAGATACTGCGTGAGCCCCTCGTACACCCACAGCAAATCACCCTGCATGGGCGTCTGGAAGTCGGGCGTTGCGAGGCCGGTCGGGCGGCGGTACTTGCCGTTCCACGAATGCACGTACTCGTGCGGCAGCACCGGGAGGGAGAGCATGCCCACTGCCGGATTCGTGAAGCTGCTTTCCGGTACGCGATTCTCGCTGGACTCGTGGGACTCCAGGCCGAACTGGCTGACGAGGTCGCTGAGTGCCACCAGAAACACGTAGCGCCGGAAATGCCGCACGCCGAACAGCGCGTCCGCTTCACGCACGAGGCGGCGCAAATGCGCTTCTGTTTCCGGAGTGACTTTCAGGGCCTCGGCGCTGTCGGCGGCAATCGCCAGGCTCACCGGTCGCGAGGACTCATCGAGTGACAGCCTGCGGAAATGCCGGCCGGCGAGCAGGGTGGAGTCCACCAGCGTGTCCAGACTGACCGGCGCGAAGCGGACGGGCCCACTGGCGTTGATGACCGGGCTGCCGCGTTCGGTGAGGGCTGTCGCAAACTGCCAGCCCTCCGGCAGGAGTATCGACGCTTCCACCTCCAGGTCATCGGGACGAACCGTGGCAGGGTACAGCACCAGCTGGCTCCACTTGATCAGGGCGAGCTCGGTGGTCAGCGATGCCGGCGACGCGAACTGGCCGTCGGGCAAGCCCGAGAGCATGTCGAGAGACACATCGAGACTGCTGACGCCCGCCGGAACCACGAGCCGCAACGCATAGAGATCAATACTGTCACGCCGCCAGTCGATGGCCTGTCCGTTGGCGCTCATGCGGATGCCAACGAGGTCCGCAATCGGTCCCGTGGGGGCGTGAGTGCCCGGCAGCCACTTCGGGTAGACCAGGGTCAGGGGACCGGGCGCCACCGCAATATTCAGGCGCGCGTGGAGAATTCGTCGTGGCGCCTCGCGGGCGTCGACATCGAGCCGCATCCTCGCCTGGCCGAATGCCAGCACGGGAATGCTGACGAGTGCAATGGCGAGTGCGGCGAGCGTGCGCGTGTTCATTATCACCTGCTCGCTGCTCCGGACTTTTTCTTTCGCAGCCGGATGTTGAGCATTTCCACGATCACCGAGAAGGCCATTGCGAAGTAGATGTAGCCCCTGGGTACGTGGGTGTCCAGGCCATCGGCGATCAGCGCGACGCCGACGACGATGAGGAATGCCAATGCCAGCATCTTGATGGTCGGGTGATCGGAAACGAAAGCGCCGATTATGGAAGCGAACACCATCATCAGGGCAACTGACACGATGACGGCCGCGATCATCACTGCCACTTCATCGACCATGCCAACGGCGGTGATAATGGAGTCCAGTGAAAACACGATATCAATAATGATGATCTGGAGGATGACCGCGCCGAAGGTGGCAGCAACCACCGGGTTGTCACCTTCCCCTGCACCTTCGAGCAGTTGATGAATTTCCTTGGTGCTCTTCCAGAGCAGGAACAGCCCGCCCGCAATCAAAATATTGTCTCGCCAGGAAATCTCGATGTTCAGCACACTGAACAGCGGCTCCGTGGCACCCACGATCCACGACAGCACCATCAACAGCGCGATGCGCATGAACATGGCGAGGAACAGTCCGATGCGGCGCGCCAGGTCGCGGCTCTGCCGCGGCAGCCGGTCTACCAGGATGGAGATGAAGATAATGTTGTCGATGCCGAGGACGAGCTCCAGCGCGGTCAGCGTGAAGAACGCAATCCAGGCGTCCGGTTGGGTTAGAAGTTCTATCATGATCAATCAGTTACGATGAGTGTTTAAGGTGATTACCGTCGAGTTTTCAGAATGCCGGGCAGGTTAGCACGACCCGGTATGCCCGGCACGGCAGCTACCCGGCACAATAGGCCTGACTTCGAACGGAGCCGATGATGATCGACCTGTACAGCTTCCCCACGCCCAATGGCCGCAAGGTGCACCTGATGCTGGTGGAGTGTGGGCTCGAGTTCCGGGCGCACTCCGTCCACATCGGCAAGGGCGAGCAGTTCGCGCCCGGGTTCCTGCGCCTCAGTCCCAACGGGCGCATGCCCGCCATCGAGGATCACGACACGCCCGACGGCAAGCCGATGTCGCTCTTCGAATCTGGCGCCATTCTCTGGTACCTGGCCGAGAAGACCGGGCGCTTCCTGCCGGACGACCCGCGGGGCCGCTACGCAACCCTGGAGTGGCTGATGTTCCAGATGGCCGGCGTCGGGCCGATGTTTGGCCAGGCCAATCACTTTCGCTGGTACGCGCCCGAGAAGATTCCCTACGCCGTGGATCGCTACACCAACGAGGTGAAACGGTTACTCATGGTGCTGGAGGGACGACTGGCGGCGTCGCCTTATCTCGGATCGGCCGGGTACACGATCGCGGACATGGCGACCTACCCCTGGGTAGCAGGGTCCGACATCCGGAAGGAAACGCCGGCTGCCTGGCCCGCCGTCGCCGACTGGGTGGCGCGAATAGCGGCCCGCCCCGCCACACCGGAAGCGTGGAAGATTCTGGCCGAGGGATTTCCCGAGAAGTTCACCCCGGATGCCAAAGCGAAAGAGATCCTGTTCGGTGCCGCGCAACTCAAGCGGCCGGCACGAGGCACGTAGCCATGATGGGCGGCGCGAGCCAGGGACGGGTGCTGGGCATCGCCCGACGCAACCTGAAGCGCGGGCCGATGCTCCTGCTTCCGGAGGCCGAGATATCCATTGGTGCGGGCGTCGTTGGCGACACCCGCGGCAAGCCGGGTCGCCGTCAGGTCACGGTGCTGTCTGCCGGCGCCTGGGTCGAGGCCTGCAACCTGGCCAACACCGATCAGCCGTGGCTGGCCCGCCGCGCCAACGTGCTGGTCGACGGGCTGGACCTGCGCTTCTCTGCCGGGGCGGTGCTTTATCTCGGCGACGACGTCGAATTGCTGGTTACCGGCGAACTGGAACCCTGCGAGCGAATGGACGAAGCAGCGCCCGGTCTCAGGCTCGCGCTGGCGGAAGACTGGCGGGGCGGGGTGACCTGTCGTGTGCAGCGGGGCGGTACGCTGGCCGTCGGCGCCCTGGCGCGCCTTAAGCTCCCGGGCTGAAACCGGCGGCCACCGAATTATCGAGCCTGCCCGCAGGCCCAGCAGATTTCGAAGCCGGCCGGGTTGTCTTCGCTGCAGCTGGCGCACCGCCAGGCCGGGTCGCCGCTGGCGCCGGGCACTGGCCGCGCGGCATGAAATTCGCTGATCAGGCGCACGCAGCGCTCGGCGAGGCCGTCGTCGAGCACCCAGACTTCCGCGTCGACCGCCATGTTCGGGTTGAAGGGCAGTACGCCCGGCGTGCCGGCGGCGTACTCATTAAGTAGCGTCGCAGGTATGCGCTGCTGCTCCAGGAGCGTCAGGATTTCCCGGGCCTGCCAGAGCGAGGCGGAGGAGTAGACGCGTTTCACGGTGGTGCCTCTGGAGTCGGGCCAGTATCATGCCACTGACCTGTAGTCCGGGAGTTGCCATGCGGCTCATCGTTGCCATCACCGGCGCCAGCGGCGCCATCTACGGCATCCGCCTCCTGGAGGCCCTGCGGGAGGTACCGAAAGCCGAGATCCATCTCGTCATCAGCAATGGCGGAAAGCTCAATATCTCGCTGGAGACGGACTGGAAGCTTGCCGACGTCGAGGCGCTGGCCCATGAAGTGCACAGCGACCAGAACCTGGCAGCGACCATCGCCAGCGGTTCGTTCAAAACCAACGGCATGATCGTGGCGCCGTGTTCCATGAAAACCCTGTCGGGTATCGTCACGTCCTACGCCGACACGCTGGTGGTGCGCGCTGCCGACGTGATCCTGAAGGAGCGGCGCAAGCTGGTGCTGATGCCGCGCGAGACTCCCCTGCACGTCGGTCACTGCCGGCTGATGCTCCAGGCTGCGGAGATGGGCGCGATCATTGCGCCACCCTTGCCGGGCTTCTACAACGACCCCCGCACTATCGACGATTTGCTGAATCACAACGTCGGTCGGGTACTCGACCTGTTCGACATCGAGAGCGGTCTCGTCAAGCGCTGGAAAGGTGCGCGCGAATCCACGCGCAACAAGCGGAAGCCGGCCCGGAAGTGAGGTAATCACCCATGCCCGAAGCACACATGGCGCGCGTACGGGAACTGCTCACCGGGCACAGCACCATTACCCTTGCGACCGTTCACGAGGGCCACTCCTGGGCTGCTGCCGTCTTCTACGCCAGTGATGCCGATCCCAATCTCTACTTCGTCTCCGACTTAAAGACCCGTCACGGCCGCGACCTGCACCACGACGCCCGGGTCACCGGCGCCGTGAATCACGACGTTTCCACCTGGGGCGAAGTCATCGGCCTGCAGATCGAGGGCCGCGCCGTGGTGCTGGAGGGCGAGGCGCGGCTGAAAGCGCTCGACATCTACCTGGAAAAATTCCCCGACGTGCAGCGCCTCTTCGACAAGCCCAGGGATGCCAACGAAAGGGTGATTGCCGAACGACTGCAGCGGGCGCCGTTCTGGCGGCTGACGCCGTCGTGGATCCGCCTGATCGACAGCACGAAGGGTTTCGGGTGGAAGTGGGAGACAGCCATCCCGCTGTAGGAGCGCCTTCAGGCGCGACCCCTGGACCCTCTTAATAAGCATCCCCGCTCGAGTACGGCGGCAGCGTCCCGATATGGATGCCGCTGTCCACGATCAGCGTCTCGCCGGTGATCAGGTGAGCCGACTCCAGGAACCAGACCAGGACGGCGGCAATGTCTTCCGGCTGGGCCACCTTCTTCAGCGGCAGCTGCGCGCCCTGCGTCTTGATCATGGCCTCGTACTGCTCGTCGCCCATGCCGCCCTTGAGCCAGCGCGTCTGGATCATGCCGGGCACCACGGTGTTGATGTTGATCTCGGGCGCCAGCACGTGGGCCAGTGATTTTGTCATCAGGTTGAGTGCGGCCTTGGACGCGGCGTAGGGGATCGAGGAGGCGATCCCCGTGACGCCGCCGATCGACGAGTCATTTACTACGGAGCCGTGGCCCTGCTTCTTCATGTACGGCTTCACCGCCCGGATCATCTG
>CAZPNN010000066.1:0-2296 GCA_964587605.1 uncultured Chromatiaceae bacterium | reverse complement strand
GACGAAGTCGAACATCCACTCGACAAAGGCCTGACTACGGGTCGGAATGCCGGCCGTGGCCCGACGGGCAACTGACCAGACGAGCCCCATGCCAACGATCCCGACAAGAATTGACATGATTACCGTGTCGACGTGCACCGTCCAGAAACCACCGGGACCGACTGGTTCCGCCAGGAACTGCAGGTGGTGGCTGATGTAGGACGTTGAGGTGGGTGCGCCTTCGGCGGCCATGTTTCAGTACTTACCTATTTCTCGCGAACAAACAGGGCCAACGCGAATAAGATCGTTGCGACGATGAACGTGCCAATAAAGGCCACGATCACTATATTTTTGTAAGTCGCCAGCACGACCCAGAGCAGCAGAACGATCAAGACGATCTTGACCGCTTCGGCCCGGAGCGCAGCGAGCATTGCCAACCCCGCGGAGTCCTTCCGGGAAACCGACGCCACCGCGGCAAAACCGAGCCCGGCAACAAGGCTGACCAGACCACCCAGCGCCGCAGAAAGTGCCCCGTGCTGGCCAGAAGCCAGTGCGGAGATCGCGGCGAGAGCAGCGGTGGCCATCACCTGCCACCAGAGGACCGTGCGGATTGCCTGGCTACGAAGGCCGATCATGGCATCGTGTCCCGTGGGACGGGCATCCCGCACCGTTTAGCCGGCGCATTCTATGCGGCGCAACGAAACCGGTCAAACAACTAACAAAACTAAGGTCCGGTACCTTTTCAGGTGATGTGGGCAAGGATGCCTTCGAGCTCGTCGATGCTGTTGTAGGCCACCACCAGTTTGCCCTTGCCGCCACGGCCGTGCTGGATCGAGACCAGCGCGCCCAGCTTGTCGGCCAGTTCATTCTCCAGCCGCCGGACGTCGGGGTCGGTGGAGCGGCTGGCGGTGTCATCGCGGGGCTTCGACGGGCCCTCCAGCATCCGCTTGATCAGGCGCTCGGTCTCGCGAACCGACAGGCCCTTGGACGACACGAGCCGGGCCACCTCCGCCTGCATCCTGAGGTCCGTCAGGCCCAGCAGGGCCCGTGCGTGGCCCATTTCGATGGCCCGTTTCTGCAGCAGATCCTGGGCCACCTCGCCGAGCTGCATCAGCCGGAGCAGGTTCGAGACCGCGGCCCGGGAGCGGCCGATGGCGTCAGCGGCGTCCTCGTGGGTCAGGCCGAATTCATCGATCAGCCGGCGGATGGCCATGGCCTCTTCCAGCGGATTTAAGTCTTCCCGCTGGATATTCTCGATCAGCGCCATCGCAATGGCAGACGAGTCCGGGATCTCGCGGATCACCACCGGGACGGACTGCAGTCCGGCCATCTGCGCAGCCCGCCAGCGCCGCTCACCGGCCACGATCTCGTAGCGCGGCGCGCCACCGGGGTCCCGCTCGAGAAGCGGGCGGACGATGATCGGCTGGATCACGCCCTGGGCGCGGATGGACTGCGCCAGGTCTTCCAGAGTCTCCGGGTGCATGTCGTGGCGGGGCTGGTAGGCACCGCGCACGAGCAGGTCGATGGCCAGGGTCTGCAGGCCTTCGCTGGCGGCGGCCCTGGGAGTGCCGGGTGCCGTGGCAGCACCACCACTGGACGCCGCCGCAGACGGCCCCAGCAGCGCCTCAAGCCCACGACCGAGGCCGGTTCTTTTCACCACCATCTCGCTTCTGCCTTCCGCCGGGGAGGCCGGCATTCTAGCCCGATTGCGCGGCGCCATTGCCCGGGGGCAGCGGCCCGCGCAGCACTTCAACCGCCAGTTCCATGTAGGCCAGCGCGCCGCTTGAACCCCGGTCGTGCTGCAGGGCCGGTACGCCAAAGCTCGGCGCTTCCGCCAGACGCACGTTGCGCGGGATCACCGTCGTGTAGACCTTGTCCTTGAAGAGCTTTACCAGCTCGTCCGACACGTCCTTCGCCAGCCGGTTGCGCGGATCGAACATGGTGCGCAGCAGGCCCTCGATGTTCAGCGTCGGATTCACCGTGTTACGCACCTGCTTCACCGTTTCCAGCAGCGACGACAAGCCCTCGAGCGCGTAGAACTCGCACTGGATCGGGATCAACACACCGTCAGCTGCCGTCAGGGCGTTCAGCGTCAGCATGTTTATCGTCGGCGGGCAATCAATCAGGATGTAGTCGTAGAGGCCGCGTACCGGCTCCAGCGCCTTGCGCAGCCGCATCTCCCGGCCGATTTCCTGCAGCAGACGAATTTCCGCTGCGGTCAGGTCGGAGTTCGCCGGCAGCAGTGCGAAGCCCGAGTTCGTCACCGAGACGATGGTTTCCAGCGCCTGGCTCTCGCCCAGCAGCACCTCGCAGGTGG
>CAZPNN010000065.1:0-2494 GCA_964587605.1 uncultured Chromatiaceae bacterium | reverse complement strand
GCTTGGCGCCGTGTGGGCCGCGACCCGCATCGGCAGTGGTCCGCCGACGGCGCGCAACGCGCTGGACGACACTACAGCGACGGGCGATGCTGCGGTTACGGCGTCGCCCGCCGAAGCCGACGCGCCGACCGAGGCCGAGATTGAGGCACAGATCCGGCGGGCCGAGGTCCAGCTCGGCGACCGGGCCGATCCGGACCAGGAATTGCCGGTTGATCCGTTGCGGGCCGACGTAGCCATCGCACTGCCTTCGGACATCTGACACCTTCCCCGTTTTTAACACCGGAGTCAGGGCGCATGCAGAGAACTTTCTCCCACGAATTCCTTTTCCAGCTGTTCTCGCTGCTGGTCGCGATCCTGATCGTGCACGCGACGTACGTCACCGTGATCTGGCCGAATGCGAAGGCTGATATCGAGCAGAACCGGGCGATGATCAAGCAGGATCCCAACTACACGGTGGAAAAATCCTGGTACGTCGTCCTGAAGGACTGGGAGCAGGAAGCGTGTTTCGTGCTCGGCATCTGGGCACTCGCGATCATGGGCTACAAGACCCGGCGGCTCGCCCGCGAGCGCGGAATTCTCAACCGGCAGTTGGTGCCGATCGCCGAGGGCATGCGGATCCTGCCAGAAGACACCCGGGACTATATCCGGCAGTTGCAGGTCCTGCCGGACGCGGAACGCGGCCTGCTGTTGCCCCGCGCGTTGCTCCACGGCCTGCACCGTTTCGGCGCCACGCGGAACGTGCAGGACGCGTCGTCGGCCTCGCACACGCTGATCCTGTCGGAGGCAGAGCGGCTCGAAGCAGAATTGTCGATGGTCCGCTACCTGCTCTGGGCCATTCCGTCCATCGGCTTCATCGGCACCGTGCGCGGCATTGGCGATGCGCTCGCCGTCGCCAACAAGGCGGTGTCCGGCGACATCAGCGGTGTCACCGAGAGCCTTGGCGTGGCGTTCAATTCGACGTTAATTGCGCTCCTGATCAGCATCCTGCTGATGTTTCTCGTGCACCAGTTGCAACTCGTGCAGGAACGGCTTGCGTTCGAGACCGAGGATTACCTGGACGAGCAGCTGATCCGCCACCTGCAGGCGAACTAGGCTCGTGACGGCGTCCTGCATCGCGCTCGAACTGAACGACGCGCTGCTCGCTGTCGCGGATGAATCCGGCGTGCTCGGCGCCGAACCGGGTTACGCCGTGGTGGGTGAGGGCGGCGCGCGCTTCGGCCTGGATGCCCTGCCATTGCTCAGGCGCCAGCGCCACCTCGCCAGCACCCGCCATTGGCGCGAGTTCAGTGATCAGCCCTTTGTGCAGCCACTCGGAAGCTACCGCTCGAACGCCGAGCTCGTGGCCGGGCAGTTGCAACGCCTGTGGGCACGCTACGGCGCGGGTCGGGACGGCGTCGTGTACGCGACACCACCCTGGTGGACGGAGAGCCAGTTGAGGGCGCTGGTCGCACTGTCCGACAGGCTCGGCATGCGCGTGCTGGGGCTTGCCGACGCAGCCGTCGCCGCCTGCCGGCACGAGCACCCCGGTCGCGAGCTGCTGCAACTCGACGCCAGCCTGTACAGCCTGACGCTGAGCCAGATCCGGCAAGCCGGCCAGGCGGGCCTTGGTGACCGGGAGAGCTTTCCGACGCTCGGCATAGAGCCGCTGCTCCGTCTCGCCACGGAATTGCTGGCCCGCCGGTTCGTCGAGTGCAGCCGCTTCGATCCGCTGCACGATTCCGCAACCGAGCAGGCGTTATTCGACCGGCTGCCAGACTGGCTGGCGCGGCTGGCTCGTGATGCGGAGGTGACGCTGGAACTTGGCAGCCGCAGTGGCACCTTTGGTGCGACCGTGCAGGCCGCCGAGTTTCGCGCACAGCTGGGTCGGTCCTGCGAACCGCTTCTGCAGAAGCTGCGGGCGCGGATTGCAGAGCGGGGACCACACGCCCTGCAGGTGCATCCGCGCCTGGCGGACATTCCGGGTGTGCTCGATGCACTGCTGCGCCTGCCGGATACCGTCGTGCACGTGCAGAGCCCCGGCGCTGCCGCTGCCGGTCTCGCGGGGCGAGTGTCCGTGCGCCTGCAGCCCGGGTCCCCGCCCGCGGTCGTCGCGGAGCTGGCCTGGGATCAGGGACCGGCGGCGATCCCGGCCGAAGTCAGTTCGCCAGCGTCGCCTGCAGCAGCGTTGCCGACGCACCTTCTCGTGGGGCACCGCGCGTACCGGCTCGGGTCCGGCCCGTTTCGCGTTGGCGCGGAGCTGGCGCCCGGCGAGGCCGGTGTCGCTCTTGACCCGGCACTGCGCGGGCTGTCCCGGCAGCACTGCACGCTGCGCCGGGAAAACGGCGCCCTGCGCGTCCTGGACCACAGCCGGTTCGGCACCTGGCTGAACGGCCACCGCATCGAGGGCACCGCGCTACTGCAGGCCGGCGACGTCCTGTCGGTCGGTTCGCCGGCCGTCGAGTTGCGCCTTCTGGCCGAGGTAGACGCGCATGGCGCGTAGGACCTTCAGCGTTTT
>CAZPNN010000064.1:0-9358 GCA_964587605.1 uncultured Chromatiaceae bacterium | reverse complement strand
GTTCAAACCCCATCGCCCACCCCATTTTTGTTTGTTTGTGTGTTGGATTGTGCGTAGGAGCGGCTTCAGCCGCGAAACCTTTTCCGGGCCGTTAGCTCAACTGGTAGAGCAGTGGACTCTTAATCCATTGGTTGTAGGTTCAAGTCCTACACGGCCCACCACCTCGTTCCGCCACGAAATTCTCGCCCCCAAACTTGCCAGCCTGGCGACTGCCCGTTTCGGCGCGCTATAAGCAGGTTTCTAAATAAACCATAAGTATTTGTAATATATAATTTTAATTGCTGGCTTTGTCGCGTACCGTCGTGCCGCACCGACGGGCGGTTGACCTCTCGGCTCAGGACGCTGGTATGCCGGTTTGCCTGAGGTCGTTCGGTATAATGCCGCGCCCAAAGCCGCTTAAAGGCCCCATGCGCGAAAGTGGCGGAACTGGTAGACGCGCAGGATTTAGGTTCCTGTGGGGTAACCCGTGAGAGTTCGAGTCTCTCCTTTCGCACCAGGCCACTGTGGACGGACGGGTGCAATCCGGCAGGGCGGAATTTAGGAATACTGATGGTTCGGGAAATTGAGGCAGCGATGGCGGATTTGGAAGTTTCTCTGGAGACGGGCCAGCGGCTGGAGCGGCGGCTCCAGGTTCGCGTGCCGGCGCAGCGCATCGAGCGAGAGGTGCAGGTTCGGCTGCGTTCAGTGAGTCGGACAGCAAATATCAAGGGCTACCGGCCAGGCAAGGTGCCGGAAACGGTCATTCGGCAGCGGTTCGGTGATCAGGTTCGCCGCGAGGTTCTCCAGGAAGTTGTTCAATCGACCTATAGCGAGGCCTTAAGTCGCCAGCAATTGCGCCCGGCCAGTGATCCACAGATTGATGCGGCGCCGGATGCCGGTACCGATGGTGGCGATCTGGTCTACACGGCCAGCTTTGAAGTCTTTCCCGAATTCACGGTGCGGGGCCTGGAGAGCTTCAGCGCCAGCCGGCCTGAACCGGCATTTGATGATGCAGACATCGACTTCATTACGGAGAATCTGCGGCGGCAGCGTGCCCATTGGCATGCCGCCGACCGGGGTGCGCGAACCGGTGATCGCGTGACCGTGGACTTTCAAGGCCGGATGAACGGCGCGCCAATGGAAGGCGGGACCGGTGAGAAAGTCACAATCGTGCTGGGCGCGGGCCGGATGATTGCAGATTTCGAGACACAACTGGTTGGCGTCAAGGCCGGTGAAAAACGTGAAATCAAGGTGCAGTTCCCCGCCGACTATCCGAATGGCGCATTGGCGGGCCGGCCCGCCGAATTCAGCATCCAGGTAGGGGAAGTCGCCGAAGAGCATTTACCTGAGGTGGATGAGGAGTTCATTCGCAGTTTCGGCGTTGAGAGTGGCATGAAGGAGGATTTCGCGAAGGATATTCGCCAGAACATGGCCAACGAGTTTGCCGCCAGGGCGAGAGCGGAGATCAAGCGCCAGTTGCTGGAGTCCCTGTTGCAGGCCAACCCGATCGACATACCGGTCGTGCTCGTCGAGCAGGAAGCCACTTCGCTACAGGCGGATGCGATGCGAAACCTGGGCATCACCGAGGTCGGCGCAGCGCCATCTCTGGAGTCTTTCCGCGAGACGGCCGAGCGCAGGGTTCGGCTCGGACTTCTGATAGGTGCCCTGATTCGCGAGCAGGAACTTGTGGTGGACCGGGAAAAGGTGCGCGAACGAGTTGAGCAGTTGTCCGGCGGCTATGAGAAGCCCGACGAGATTCGCAAGTTGTACTACCAGACAGCCCAGCTGTTGACGCAGGTCGAGAACTCCGTGCTCGAGGAGCAGGTGGTCGACTGGCTTGCTGCCAAGGCGACGATTGCGGCGAAGCCAATGGCATTTCGATCGCTGGCCAGCCTTCTGACTGCCAACACTTAATCGAAACAGGGACGGTAATCATGACGATGGACACCACGGCGCTCGGTCTCGTACCGATGGTCATAGAGCAGACTGCGCGGGGCGAACGCGCCTATGACATTTATTCGCGACTGCTGAAGGAGCGCGTAATTTTTGTCGTGGGTCCGGTCGAAGACCACATGGCGAATCTGGTGGTTGCGCAGTTGTTGTTCCTGGAGTCCGAGAACCCTGACAAGGACATTCACCTGTACATCAATTCACCGGGTGGCGTGGTGTCCGCTGGGCTCGGCATTTACGACACCATGCAGTTCATAAAGCCGGATGTGAGTACGATTTGCGTTGGTCAGGCCGCCAGCATGGGCGCACTGCTGCTGACTGGTGGCGCGAAGGGCAAGCGTTTCTGCCTGCCGCATTCCCGCATGATGATTCATCAGCCGCTAGGTGGTTTCCAGGGGCAGGCGTCAGACATTGATATCCATGCCAAGGAAATTCTGCAAACGCGCGAGCGGCTCAACCGGATTCTGGCTCTGCACACCGGACAGCCCATTGAGCGTGTAGAGAGTGACACTGATCGGGATCGATTCATGAGCGGGGCTGAGGGCGTGGAATACGGCCTTATCGACAGCGTGCTGGAACGGCGCGGCGAAACCCGAAAAACCACGTAAAATGTCCACGTGATGTGAACTGCTCGCGTTATGTGACGAGGGATTTTGCACGACCCGCTGAACGCGTGCTATATGTTAGATGAAGGTCCCGTGACGGACTTCACAGCAGGAGAAACCGGCAGCCATGGTTGACGAAACCCGCGGACGAGGCGATGACGGCAAGCTGCTCTACTGCTCATTTTGCGGCAAGAGTCAGCACGAGGTGCGCAAGCTTATTGCGGGCCCGTCGGTTTTCATCTGTGACGAGTGTGTCGAGCTCTGCAATGACATCATTCGCGAGGAGCTCGAAGACCGGCAAGACCACAGCAGTGCCAAGCTGCCGAAGCCCCAGGAAATCAAGAACGTCCTTGACGAGTACGTCATCGGGCAAGAGCGCGCCAAGAAAATTCTCGCTGTAGCAGTCTATAACCACTACAAGCGGCTGGAGAATCGGTCCGCCGACGGTAGCAAGAGCGACATTGAGCTCTCAAAGAGCAATATCCTGCTGATTGGCCCCACGGGCTGTGGCAAGACCCTGCTGGCGGAGACCCTTGCTCGGCTGCTCAACGTTCCGTTCACAATTGCGGATGCCACCACGCTGACCGAGGCCGGTTATGTCGGCGAGGATGTCGAGAACATTATTCAGAAGCTGCTCCAGAAGTGCGACTACGATGTCGAGAAGGCGCAGACCGGTATCGTCTACATTGATGAGATCGACAAGATTTCCCGCAAGTCGGACAATCCGTCCATCACCCGCGACGTGTCCGGCGAAGGTGTGCAGCAGGCGTTGTTGAAGCTGATCGAAGGCACGATCGCGTCCGTGCCGCCGCAGGGCGGTCGCAAGCACCCACAGCAGGAGTTCCTGCAGGTCGATACCCGGCACATCCTGTTCATTGTCGGTGGCGCTTTCGCAGGACTGGAAAAGATCATCCAGAAGCGCTCGCAGAAGAGCGGTATAGGCTTTGTGGCCGATGTGCACAGTGCGGACGATGCCTCGATTGGTGAGCTCCTGACGGATGTCGAGCCTGAGGATCTGATCCGGTTCGGACTGATCCCGGAGTTTGTGGGCCGGTTGCCGGTTGTGGCTACGCTTGACGAACTCGACGAGGCTGCACTGATCAGCATTCTGGTTGAGCCAAAGAATGCCCTGACCAAGCAGTACCGGCGCCTGCTGGAGATGGAGGGGGCCGAGCTTGAGTTCCGGGAGGATGCACTACGCGCTGTCGCGCAGCGTGCCATGAAGCGCAAGACCGGCGCACGAGGCCTGCGCACCATTCTTGAAGGCATTCTGCTGGACACGATGTACGAGCTGCCGTCGTTGCGGAACGCCCGAAAAGTTGTCGTTGATGAAGCCGTCGTCACGGGCGAGACGAGGCCGTACATTATCTTCGACTCCGATGAAACGGCGCCGTTGCGGGCTGTTCAGGATGAGCGGAGGGCCGCTGGTTCCGGCGGCAATTAAATAAACGCCGACCAGTTGTACGGTCGGCAGTGGTATCCGCCCCGCGTGCTTTAGTGAGTCTGCTGCGCCGCCTGGCCTCCACGCGGAGGATTCTGGCGGGACTCTGATCCCAGGAGAGCTAAGAATGTCTGATGCCGAATCGCAGCACCGCCTGAACATTCCCATCCTGCCATTGCGGGATGTTGTTGTTTACCCGCACATGGTTATCCCGCTGTTTGTTGGTCGTGCGCGTTCGATCCAGGCGCTGGAAGTAGCGATGCAGTCCGGCAAGCAGATTCTTCTCGTGGCCCAGAAGCAGGCCGATGTGGACGAGCCGTCACTGGAGGACATCTACCGAATTGGCACGCTCGCAACCATCCTGCAATTACTGAAGTTGCCCGATGGCACGGTAAAGGTGCTCGTGGAGGGCGGAACTCGGGCCAAGCTGACCAAAACCAGGGCCGCCGAATTTTTCTCGGCCGATATCACCCTTGTCGAGGACCAACTGGACGTCACGACGCGCGAAGCCGAGGTACTCAAGCGCTCCCTGGTATCCCAGTTTGAAAGCTACGTAAAGCTCAACCGCAAGGTTCCGCCGGAAATCCTGACCTCTCTGGCTGGAATCGAGCAACCGGGACGTCTCGCAGATACCGTCGCTGCCCATATGGCGCTGAAGCTTGAGCAAAAACAAAAGGTGCTTGAAATCGAAACCGTTCGGGAGCGGCTCGAGCACGTGATGATGCTGATTGAGACCGAGATCGACATGCTGCAGATCGAGAAGCGGATCCGCGGGCGTGTCAAGCAGCAGATGGAAAAGAGTCAGCGCGAGTATTACCTGAACGAGCAGATGAAGGCGATCCAGAAGGAACTCGGGGACATGGAAGATGCCCCGAACGAGATCGCTGAACTAGAGCAGCGGATCTCGCAGGCCGGCATGCCCAAGGAGGCGCGGGACAAGGCCGTTTCAGAGCTGAACAAGCTGAAACTGATGTCACCGATGTCTGCTGAGGCTACTGTGGTCCGCAACTATGTGGATTGGTTACTGAAGGCGCCCTGGCGCAAGCGTACTCGTGTCAACCAGGAGCTCGGTCAGGCCGAGCAGGTGCTGGAGAAGGATCACTTTGGCCTGGAGAAGGTCAAGGAGCGCATCCTGGAGTACCTCGCTGTTCAGCAGCGGGTGAAGAAGCTGAAAGGACCGATCCTTTGCCTGGTCGGGCCGCCGGGTGTCGGCAAGACATCACTGGGCCAGAGCATTGCCCGTGCCACCAACCGGAAATTTGTCCGCATGTCGCTCGGTGGGGTGCGCGACGAAGCGGAGATTCGCGGACATCGCCGGACCTACATTGGGTCGATGCCGGGGAAAATTGTCCAGAACCTGGCAAAGTCTGGTGTACGTAACCCGCTGTTCCTGCTCGATGAAGTGGACAAGATGTCCACGGATTTTCGCGGTGACCCGTCCTCAGCCCTGCTGGAGGTACTGGATCCCGAGCAGAATGCCGCGTTCAACGATCACTACCTTGAAGTGGATTTCGATCTGTCAGAGGTCATGTTTGTATGTACTGCCAACACGCTGAACATACCGGCACCACTGCTTGATCGCATGGAGGTGATCCGTATTCCAGGGTATACGGAGGATGAAAAGCTGAATATCGCTCGCAATTACCTGGCTCCCAAGCAGGTAAAGGCGAACGGATTGAGGAAGGGCGAGATTTCAGTTTCGGACTCGGTGATCCGCGACATTATCCGGTACTACACCCGGGAATCCGGCGTCCGAAACCTTGAGCGAGAGATTGCCAAGATATGCAGAAAGGTGGTCAAGCATCACCTGCTCAAGCCTGCCGCGAAGGCTACGCACGTGGTGTCCAAGGGTCTCGAAAAGTACCTCGGTGTGCGTCGCTACCGCTACGGCCGGGCTGAAGAGATCAATCAGGTTGGCCAGGTGACCGGGCTTGCCTGGACCGAAGTTGGTGGCGAATTGCTGACAATCGAAGCCGCCGTAGTGCCCGGGAAGGGCAAGCTGATCAATACCGGCCAACTCGGCGAGGTAATGCGGGAATCAATTCAGGCGGCGACGACCATCGTGCGAGGGCGAGCCGCGCTACTCGGAATCGACGAGGATTTCCACCAGAAACTCGACTTGCATATTCATGTCCCGGAAGGCGCAACACCGAAGGACGGTCCGAGTGCGGGTATTGCCATGTGTACGGCATTGGTATCGGCGCTCACCGGCATTCCGGTCCGGTGTGATGTTGCCATGACCGGTGAAATTACCTTGCGTGGCGAAGTGCTCCCGATCGGGGGCCTGAAGGAAAAGCTGCTTGCCGCTCATCGTGGCGGAATCGCGACGGTCGTGATCCCGCGTGACAATGAAAAGGATCTGGCCGAAATCCCGAAAAACATCAAGGACAAGCTCAATATTGTTCCGGTGCGATGGATTGACGAGGTGTTGCAGATGACGCTGCAAACTATGCCGGCTCCAAAGACCGTTAATCGGCCGTTATCGGGGGACGATGCGCAAAAGACGCCGGCTGAAACGCCGGATTCCGGGGTGCGAGCGCACTGAATTTCTGCTGACCGCTTAGGGCGGCGCGGTTGACAGCCGTTTTTCGGCCTTGGTATAAGGTTTTGGGACTAGCGTCTGGCCGCGGTTTCTCTTGCGGCGACCATCACTGGATTAGGGGCGTCATTGAGGAATTCCCGGACCGAAGGCCAGCTCGGCTTATCGGTTAGGGAGGCCATCAGTGACGAGGGAATAGCTCGATTACATTTAAAGGTAGTTTAATGAACAAGGGTGACTTGATTGACGTGGTTGCGGACGACGCCGGATTGTCGAAGGCTGATGCTACCCGGGCAGTAGACGCGGTCATCGGTGCCGTCACGAAGGCCCTGAAGTCCGACCAGCAGGTGTCGCTGGTAGGTTTCGGGACGTTTGTGGTCAAGAAGCGGGCGGCCCGCCAGGGTCGAAATCCGCGGACGGGCGAGACGATCCAGATCGCCGCGAGCAACGTTCCCGGTTTTAAGGCTGGGAAGGCTCTGAAGGATGCCGTAAACTAACTGGTCTTCGCCGGAGCGCTGCCAGCGTTGAGAATCAGGCGCCCCGTACTGGCCAGTAGTGCCGGCACGGGGCGCTGACGTTTACCGTCAGCAGACTTTCGCGTGGCGGGGCATTTTACCGTAGCGGGACATTCCACCGTAGCGGGACCTTCTACCGTATCGGGAAAGGGGTGCTTAGCTCAGTTGGAAGAGCGTCGCCCTTACAAGGCGAAGGTCGGGGGTTCGAGGCCCTCAGCACCCACCAGCCTCGAGCGATAAGTTTCGTTCGCGTGGGAACAGATTCAGTGGGAACAGATTCAAAAGAGTGGAGTGGTAGTTCAGTTGGTTAGAATACCGGCCTGTCACGCCGGGGGTCGCGGGTTCGAGTCCCGTCCACTCCGCCACCAACGATAACGCGCAAGTCGATGCTGCAAACCATCCGGGAAAAGCTTACAGGCTGGGCTGCCTTTGCGGTGCTCCTGGTTATCGGCGTGCCACTTGTCCTGACCTTTGTCGGCGGCGATTTCACTGTCACTGGCGGAGGCTTTGCGGCCCGTGTCAATGGCGAGGATATTCCCGCCGTTGACTTCCAGCGCGTCTTTCAGAATCGCCTGGTGGCTGAACAGCAGGCCACCAAGAACGAACTACCCAAGGAAGTTGAGACACAACTGAAGCGGGACGTCCTCGACGGGCTCGTGCTCAATCGGGCCGTTACCCAGTATGTGCGTGACGCCGGTTTCCGTGTGAGCGCTTCACGAGTGATTGACCATGTGCGCAAGATGGAGGTCTTCCAGGTTGGCGGGCAGTTTTCCAGGCCAGCTTACGACGCCACGCTTGCTGCGCAGGGCATCAGCCCCGCGGCCTTCGAGCAGGAGCAGCAGGCGGCTCTTGCTATTTCCCAGCTTCAGCAAGGCCTGGAAGAAAGCTCGTTTTTCACTCCTGCCGAACTTCGTCGCCTGATTGCCCTGGATCAGGAACGCCGGGATGTGGCGTACGTACTATTCGACCCTCAGGCCCTCGGCGCGGCGATTACTGTCAGTGATGTCGATGTGCAGTCCTATTACGCGGCCAATGCCAGCCAGTTTCAATCGCCGGAGAGTGCCGTAATTGAGTATGTGGAGGTCGCCCTGACCGATCTGGCGAAGGACTTCGTGCCGGACGAAGACGCCCTCCACAAGGCATACGACGACGACCCGACCCGCTTTCGTTCCGATGAGGAGCGGCGTGCCAGCCACATCCTTATCGCGGTAGACGACAAGCGCACGGAGCCCGCAGCCAGGGCACTGGCTGCTGAGATTGCCAGCAAGCTCAGCGAGGGTGGGGATTTCGCAGCGTTGGCCGCCGAGTACTCCAGCGACGTGGGCTCCGCGAGCCGTGGCGGCGACCTGGGGTTTGCAGCCCCGGGCAGCTACGTAGAGCCGTTCGAGAAAGCGCTGTTTGCCCTCAATCCCGGACAGATATCCGCACCAGTCAAGACTGAATTTGGCTACCACATCATCCGTCTCGACGAGTTGAAGGCCGGTTCCTCGCGCAGCTTTGACGAAGTCCGGGCGGAGCTGGTCAGTGATCTCAAGGCGCAGAAGGCGCAGGATGAGTTTTACGCGCTTGCCGAACGGATCGACGATCTGGCCCTCGAAAATCCGACTTCCCTTGAACCCGTTGCACGAGACAGTGGTCTGGCCATCAAGCGGTATGAAGGGTTTACCCGCGACGGCGGTGGCCCATTTGGCAAGAATGCCAATCTCATCACTGCGGTGTTTTCTCCCGGGGTTCTTGATGGCAGCGAAAACACGCCGTTGATCGAAATCGACGACACGCGCGCCATTGTTGCCCGAGTTGCGGAGTACAAAATGCCGTCACCGAAGCCACTCGAGTCGGTGCATGGCGAGATTGTTGAACGGTTGCGCGCTGTGCGCGCGACGACGGAGGCCAGCAGTCGCGGGCAGACGATCGTGCAGCAGGTTAAGGGCGGGAAGAAACTGTTGGAAGTGCTGGGCACCCAGGGCCTCAAGTTGACCGAGGCCGGACCGATCACTCGCCGTACACCCGTCGTGCACCCTGATCTGCTGTCGGCGGTATTTCGCGCATCCAGGCCGGCTGGCGAGCCCGTGGTGCAGGGTGTGAGTCTCAGCAACGGCGGTTATGCCGTGTTCGAGTTGCGCTCCGTGGTGCCTGGTGATCCCGAACGTCTTCCCCAGGATCAGCGCGACCAGCGCAAGCAGGCCATGGCGCAGCGGGCCGCCGGTGGTGAAACCGGGGCGCTGGCCGCACAATTGCGTGAATCGGCCGACGTCGTCGTGGCGCCGGACCTTTTCAAGGCCGACGACGCCGAGACTCTCTAGAGGCTCATGCCGACCCGGCTGTAGCC
>CAZPNN010000063.1:0-2615 GCA_964587605.1 uncultured Chromatiaceae bacterium | reverse complement strand
GGCCACGACTGCGACAGGATATTGAGTGCCAGGCATATCGACCCTCTTGCTCTCGGCAGAGCCCGAGTTGAACCAGTGGTTGGTTGGGCGGCACGGGCAAGTAAGTGGCGCATACCGATGATAGAGCCACGCCATTGGAGCGAGCACCAACAACATACCCAACATGAAGATGACCGGAAGGGCCGCTATGGTGGAGAAAGACACACCCGATACCAGCGACAGAGCTGCGAGACCCCCGAACCACGGCAGGATGAAGCCAAGGAACATATAAGCCAAGCCAAACGCCCAAAGCACTTTGAGTTGCGCCCCGCAGACTGGACAGGGAATGGCACGACCCAGCCCGAGCCTTTGTTTCTGCCAGAACGAGAGGGACTGGTCACCGCACTGGGGACATCCCGATGCTTTCATGACGCCCAACTACTAATTAGGGGGCTCACTTGGGGAAAAGTATCCCCCACAAATCGTCGCTCAAACTGCCAGCAGAGAACATAAACCCTTGACCGTACTGCCCTGAAAACCGGCGGGAGACATTGCAGCGCCTACCCCACCGGCCGAATCCCCACCGCCTCCCGAATACTCCCCAGAAACGGTGTAGCCAGCGCCCGGGCCCGCACAGCCCCCGCCTTCAGCACCTGCTCCACATGCCCAGGATCCGCCATCAGGCGCTCGTACTCCGCACGCGGCAACGCCAGGTGCGCATCGAGATAAGCAAACAGCTCCTGCTTCAGGTCGCCCCAGCCCGCGCCGGCGGCATAGCGCTCGGCCATGGCCTTCGTCTCGGCTGGTGTCGCAAAGGCCCGGTAGGTCTCGAACAGCGTCGAACCTTCCGTCTCCTTCGGCACGCCAGGCTCCAGTGAGTTCGTCTTGATGCGCATGAGGAGCTTGCGCAGCTGGGTGGCGGGTGCAAACAGGGGAATGGCGTTGCCGTAACTCTTGCTCATCTTCCGGCCGTCGAGCCCCGTCAGGTTAGCCGTGCTGTCGCCGATGTCGGCCTCGGGCATGACGAATTGTTCGCCATAAATGTGATTGAAGCGCTGGGCAATGTTCCGCGCCATCTCGACATGCTGCTTCTGGTCCTTGCCCACGGGAACCCGGTGCGCCTTGAACAGGAGAATGTCGGCGGCCATCAGAATGGGGTAGGAGAAGAGCCCCATCGTGATGCCCTTGTCGGGGTCGGCATCCCCCGCGTGGTCGTTGGCCTGCACCGCCGCCTTGTAGGCGTGCGAGCGGTTCATCAGGCCCTTGGCCGTAACGGTCGTCAGGATCCACGTGAGTTCGAGGATCTCCGGAATATCCGACTGCCGGTAGAAGACCGAGCGCGTTGTATCAAGGCCCAGTGCCAGCCACGTGGCCGCCACCTCGAGGCTGGACTGATGCACGGCGGCCGGATCCTGGTTCTTGACCAGCGCGTGGTAATCAGCGAGGAAATAGAAGGACTGCACGTCGGCGCGCCGGCTGGCGGCGATGGCCGGACGGATGGCGCCCACGTAGTTGCCAAGGTGGGGCGTACCCGTGGTGGTGATCCCGGTGAGATGCGTTTCCATGGGGTCGGTAGTTTAGACTTACAGCGTGCAACCTGCCGCCCGACTCTACCGCCCGCATATCGAGACGCTTCGCGCCCGGTACGACGACGCCCTGGAAAACACCGGGTTTGATGCCGCGCTGATTGGTGCCGGTGTGCCGGTCATGGTTCACCGGGACGACCAGGACTACCCCTACCGGCCCGAGCCACTGTTTCTCCAGTGGGCGCCGCTGGCGGCTCACGCTGGCTCGGCGATTCTTCATCGGCCGGGACGAAAGCCCCTGCTCCTGGTACTGGAATCCGACGATTTCTGGCATCAGGCAGCGCCGCTTCCGCAGGGCCCGTGGGACAAGGTGCTCGATATCCGGGTGATCCGCCGGCGCGAGGACCTGCGGAAACACCTGCCGGGCAAGGTGTCGCGGCTGGCAGTCCTTGGCCCGCCCTTGCAGTGGCGTGGCCTCCGGCTGCCCGGCAAGCTGAATCCCGGGGCCCTGCTGACCCATCTTGATTACGACCGTGCCTGCAAGACGGCCTGGGAAGTCGCGTGCATCCAGCAGGCAACGGCGCTGGGACTCGCCGGGCATCGCGCCGTCCGCACCGCGTTCGCCGCCGGCTGCAGCGAATTCGAGATGGGCCTGATTTTTCTCGCCGCCTGCGGCCAGACGGACCAGGAACTGCCGTACCCGGCCATCGTCGCGACCAACCGGAATAGCGCGACGCTGCACTACCAGCACCGTGACCGGCATAGGGTTCCGGCCCGGGAGCGGCACAGCCTGCTGCTCGACGCGGGTTGCACCTGCGGCGGCTATGCCTCGGACATCACCCGCACCCACGCCGCCCGGCGCGGCGAATTTGCGCACATGGTGCGGGACATGGACCGCGCCCAGCAGCGGCTGTGTGAACTGGTGCGCCCCGGCGTTGCCTTCCCCGAACTGCAGCTCGCCGCGCACGATGAAATCGCAACACTGCTCTCGGACTGGGGCATCGTCCGAATGGCGCCGGAAGACATCGTGGCCCAGCGTGTCAGCGATGCCTTTCTGCCCCACGGACTCGGCCACCTCCTCGGCCTGCAGGTGCACGACGTTGGCGGCGG
>CAZPNN010000062.1:0-13589 GCA_964587605.1 uncultured Chromatiaceae bacterium | reverse complement strand
CCGTGTGGACATTCTTCACGTCCCCGGTGATCACGTGCGAACTGTAGATATTGCCCAGCGTGGAATCTTCCCAGCCGGGCACGAAGATGGGCAGGTTTTTCTCGCAGGCCGCCAGGAGCCAGCTGTCCTTCGGGTCGATCTGGTAATGCTGCTTCAGAACACCCGAGCGCAGGATCCGGTAGAAGAACTCGTGGGGGAAATACCGCTCGCCCTTCTGATCTGCCCGGGTCCACTCGTCGAGCACCGCGTGCTCGATGCGCCGGATTGCCTCCTCCTCCGGAATGCAGGTATCAGTCACCCGGTTCAGGTGCCGGGCCAGCAGGGCCTCCTCGTCGTCGGCCGTGAGGTGCCGGTAGCCCGGGATGCGCACGTAATGGTCGTGGGCGACCAGGTTAAAGACGTCTTCCTCGAGATTTGCGCCCGTGCAGCAGATGCCGTGGACCTTGCCCCGCCGGATCATCTCGGCCAGCGACAGGCCCAGCTCGCCCGTACTCATCGCCCCGGCGAGGGTCACGAACATGTACCCACCGCCGTTAAGGTGGCGCACATAGGCGTCGGCGGCATCCACGAGGGCGGCACCGTTGAAGTGCCGGAAATGGTGGTGAACGAATGTGCTGATTTCGGCCATGGGATTTCACTGCGGAGGGCACCGGAAGCTTAGGGAATACCGGCCCCGGGAACAACAGAAAATTTCCGGGCAGAGGCCCTCTACTCAGGAGCGACGGGCACCTGCTGCGTGAGACAGTGAATTGTCCCGAGCCCAACCACTACGTCCCGGCAGTCGAGACTGACGATCCGTCGCCCTGGAAAACAGCGGGCCAGAATCGCCGCCGCCTCTTCGTCGGCGGGGCAGTTGAACGTCGGTAACAACACCACACGATTGCCCACGTAGAAGTTGGCGTAGCTCGCAGGCAATCGCTTGCCGTCCCGGTACAGGGGCGCCGGCATGGGCAACTCCAGCACCCGTAGTGGGCGGCCGTCGGCCAGCTTGAGGCCCTCCAGCCGTTCGCGGTTCTCCTTCAGGGCGGCGTAGTTTTCATCGGCCGGGTCCTGCTCGACGACGGTTACGACGAGGTCCTCCGCGACAAAGCGGGTCAGGTCGTCAATGTGGCCGTCCGTGTCGTCGCCGGCAATCCCGTCACCAAGCCACAGAATCTGGCTAACCCCCAGAAACTCCTTCAGCTGCGCCTCGATCTGCTCTCGCCGGAGGGTCGGGTTGCGATTCGGATTGAGGAGACACTGTTCAGTGGTCAGCAGTGTGCCGCGACCATTGACCTCGATCGATCCGCCCTCCAGCACCATGGGAACGGTCTGCAACGGGGAGCCGAGCACCTCCGCCATCCGCTGCGGTATCGCATTGTCCAGGTCGAAGGGCGGGTACTTGCCGCCCCAGGCGTTGTACTGGAAATCCAGCGCCTGCAGGGTCGGCCCGTCACCCGGGTTCCGCGTGACAAATATGGCGCCGTGGTCGCGACACCAGGAATCGTTGGTCGGGAACTGGTGCAAAACGACCTTGTCTGGCGGCGCCTTGCCGGCGAGCAGCTTTTCCACGTGGTAGCCGTGGCCGGAGTCCCGGACGTTGATCCGCACGAGCTCGCCCGTCGTCAGGGCGGCCACCGCATCCGCCAGGATCCGCTCCACGGCAGGCAGATGGTCCGTCCACGTGTCTTCATTGTGGGGCCAGGAAAACCACGTTGCCTGGTGGGGACTCCACTCGGCGGGCATTCGATAGCCGGTCGTCGCTGCTGAATTCCCCTTCATGAGTACAGTGTAACCGCCCGCGCCAGACAGTGCGGAATCACGTCCTCAAAGAGATTCTCAGCCGGCGCGAATGGAAAGGACGGGACAAGTCGCCTGCCGCAAAACGGACTCTGTGGTACTACCGAGAAGCATGTGCTTCACGCCGCTGTAGCCGTGAGTGGTCATGATCAGCAAACTGGCGGCCCTTTCCCGCGCGTAGTTCACGATCTCGTCGGCGGGCCGGCCAACGAGCACGGTGGAGACTGGTTTCGTGCTGAAGTCCGCAGCAGCATCGCTGATGAACCGGGTGAGGCGCTCCCGCGCCGTATCCGTGAGTTCGGTCGCCGATGGCATTGGCACGGGACCCATGTCGAGCGTCGTATAGATCTGCGGCTCTTCAATCACGTAGATGACGTGAACCTCCGCCTGCAGCAGCTCGGTCATTCGGCGCAGCCAGGGCAGCGCCGCAAGCGAGCGGGGTGAAAAGTCCGTGGGAAACACAATGACGTTGCTGGCGGCCATGATGATTCTCCTCTGCGAACCCTTATTTATACCTCGCGGCCGGCGCCAGAGCACGCCGGCAATGAAAAAGGGCCCCGGTGGACTGTCCCGGGGCCCGCGGTCGGCCAGCCGTCAAGATAGCCGGTTCAATCGGCCGGGTTCATTCGTCCGGGGTCAATCGGCCGGGGTCAATCGTCCGGGTCAATCGTCGTGGTGCCGTCCGTGGCGATGGTGCTTTTTGTGCCGATTGCTTCGCGAATGGCCGCGGCCCTGATAGTAGGCCGGGTACGGCTGGTAGTAAGCCGGATACGGTGCGTAGTGAGCGGGGTACGGCTGGGCGTAAGCCGGGTACCAGACGACCGGCGGCTGGGGTGGTGCATAGCCATACCCACCCCAGACCATGTCGACCCCGAGGCGAATCTGCGGACCGGAGTAGCGGTCGTCGGCATTGGCAGCGGTACCCGTCAGTAATCCCAACAGGGCTACGACGCACATCGATTTTGCTTGCAGCATGTTCAGCGTCCTCGGGTAGTGGCGACGATCACAGGTTACGGGCCCGACGATGAATCCCCGCTGAAGGGTACTGGTAGCTTGCGGCCTGCTGGCCAATTAGACGTGCGACACACAAACTCCCGCGATCCCCCGGGGCATCGGCTTTCCAAACTGCGATCGCTGTCACTGTGGCTGACCGCGTCTGGACATAAGTTAGCGGTGTATTGATAACGCGATCTTGCCATCGCGGAGGCGGCCGACCCTCAGCACGGCCAAGGGACATCATGATTGATTCATCTTTCGCCAGCACCCAGACCCTCCGCCTCACGGAGTTGCATTCTCACGACATCTTTTGCACACCGCTGGAGGCACGCTTTGACCGGCTCACCCGACTGGCCCGCGCCAGTTTACGGACCCCGGTGGCGGCGATCACGGTCCGCGCCGGCCAGCGCCTATGGTTCAAGTCGGTCGTGGGGTGGAATGTGCGGGAGCTGCCAATCGCCGACAGCCTGTGTGAACGCGCGCTCGCCTCAACCGAGGCGGTGATCATCGAGGACACGCAACTCGACAGCACTACGGCCACGCACCCCCTGGTTGTGGGTGGGCCGAAGTTCCGATTCTACGCCGGCCAGGCGCTGCTCGATCACCGGGGCAATGCGGTGGGTGCCTTTGAGGTCTTCGACCTGCGACCGCGCGCCCTGCTAGAGCAGGATCTGCAGAATCTGCACGATCTCGTACAGTTGGCCCGCAAGGAACTGCTCACCACCGATCTGCACAATGCGCAGGT
Source organism: uncultured Chromatiaceae bacterium (assembly GCA_964587605.1). Taxonomy (GTDB): domain Bacteria; phylum Pseudomonadota; class Gammaproteobacteria; order Steroidobacterales; genus SHZI01. Next base: position 10,069 of record CAZPNN010000062.1, on the reverse strand, counting down.
TCAGCTCGTGAAGAAGCTCGATCTGGCGCGCCGCCAAGCACTAATGGATTCACTGACAGCGGTCTGGAATCGCCGGGCGGCCGACGAACTCCTCCAGCGAGCCATCAAGAGTGCCGACGAGGAGGGTAACCTCGCGATCGCCGTGTGCATGATTGATATCAACCGCTTCAAAGCCATCAACGACAGCTACGGTCACCCGGCGGGCGACAGGGCGCTGCAAAAGGTCGCCCAAAGCCTGGTGAGCAGTGTGCGTGACGGGGATGCGGTGTGTCGTACCGGTGGTGACGAATTCTTGGTTGTCATGCCGCGAGTTGGGGCGGGTGAAGCGGATACCATCGCCGACCGGTTGCAACGCACCGTCGAAAATGCTCCGCTCAAGACGCGCAGTGGTGTCATCCAGCTCGCCGTCACGACGGGGATCGCCGTCCGCCGACCCGGGGAACGCTCTACGGCGGAGGATCTGGTTCAGGCGGCCGACCATGCCCTGTACCGTGCCAAGCAATCGGGTGCCCGTCTCAACGGTTCCAGCAAACCATTTCCAGCCCGCACGAAAGGGCAGACGGGATAATCCTGGCATCAGGACCCGCAATCGAAACCTGAATGATGAACAGTCCACGCCCGCAGCAGCTGGGCGGACAGCCTTGGACGGAACGACCCCGCGTCGCGAGTATCCTGACCAGTTCGCCACCGACCAGCCACACTGGCCTTTGGAAAGGCCTGATGGCTGCAGGGTTCAGTGTCACGTTTGTCCATAGCGCCGACGCGTGGCTCTTTGACGACGACTCTCGTCCGAGCCTGGTGGTCATTGACCTCATGGCACCCGTCGCCAATACCACGAAATATCTGAACTGCCTGTCCGAGCATCCCTCCGTCCCGCAAATCGTGTTCTGGGGCACCGGCCCCACTGAGATTGGCGTCGTCGAGTTTGACCAGACTGCCTCACTGAACTGGCTCGCAGGCGCTTGGCACATAAACACCGTTTTTCAGCTGGAGCAGCGCTTACGGCAGAACCGGCACACGCCGTTGAGCATTGCGCCCCAGGATGTCGTCGCCGCCCTCAAGGTCGGGCAGATCGAGATTCATTACCAGCCGACAATATCAGCGCCGGGCTCATTCAACTCGTGGCTCGCAGCGAGCGGGCCCGACGCCTCACGCGCGGCATCATTCATCTGGCTCATGACCTGGATATGCTGACCTGTGGCAAAGGCGTGGAAACCGACGAGCAGATGTTACTTCTGAAGGGCATCGGGTGCGACGTGGCTCAAGGCTGGTATGTCGGCGGCGCGGTGCTCCCGGCCGCGCTGCACCCCGCGATAGCCCATCCGACGCCAGACGCCGGCACAGCCCGGGAGATGGCGTCGGAACAGTCGAGCTAACGACGAGAAGCGTACCCGACTGCACGGGAGACTGGCGAAGCACCGAAAGTTCGTCAGTCAGCTATGCTTTGAGCGGCGTCAAGCGAGATCCCGTTCAAAGGCCAGGAGCCGGTCCGCGAGGCGCCCGGCGTTGATCTCGTAGGCACCGGATTCGACCCGCTGACGAACAGCGTCCACACGAGCGCGATCCACATCCGGCAGCTCGGCAATCCGGGCTTCGACCTGTTTCAGGTTCGTCGCCGTGTCGGTCAGCTGCACGTAACTGGCCGACGATCCACTCGTCGTCTGCTTGACGGCCTCGGGGCCTTGTCGCCCTCGGCTGCCCGCTCGTTCCGATCCGGCCCACGGGTTTTCGTCGACGCGAGGTCGACGCCGTTCCTGCCGTAGCCACCGATCTTGTCCGCCATTAGCCGTTCTCCAGCGTGTAATCCATGCCCAAACCCAACACCCGGCCTGGCCCTGCGGTTCCTGTCGGCACGGCGGCCTGGACCTTGAGGGTCCGAATATAGGTGTGCTAATGCAGCAACACCTCGTTACATGGACACGAACCCCTGACCGCATGGACTAAGGTTGCGGCCCGTGTCGGCATCCTCCTGCTGCTCGTGCTGATGCCCCTGGCGGCTCCGGCAGACTCGGTAATTCCCGCCCTGTCACTGCGCGCGGCTACACCGTCGTCGACGTGCCAACCGTGATCGCCACTCACCTGTCGAAAGGGCTGCACGAGAACGCGCACGAAATTTTTGTGCCACCAGGAAGCGCAGGAACTGCTCCGGGACCAGATTCCCGTCACCAACATGCGCTCGATTTGCCAGGCGCTTGCGGAACACGGCCGGTCGACCCAGGACCCCGAGGTGCTGACGAGCGGGGTCCGCGTCGCCCTGGGCCGCACCATTGTTCAGCGTGCCAGCGGCGGCAACGAGGAATTGCCTGTCATCACCCTGGACCCGCGGCTGGAACAGATCTTGCAAGACGCTCTCAAGGGAGGCACAGACACCGCCGGCATCGAGCCCACGCTTGCTGAGCGGCTGCAAAACCAGTTGTCGGAGACAACAAACCGTCAGGAAGCCGCCGGCCAGCCGGCAGTCCTTCTGGTGGCGCCAGGTCTCCGGCCCTGGCTGGCGAGGTTTCTGCGTTTCGCGGTGCCCACGCTCCGGGTGCTGGCCTACAACGAAGTTCCGGACAGCAAGCGTGTGCGACTGATCGCCGCTGTCGGTACCTGAACTTGAGGAGTGAAGGACGATGAAGATCAGACGATTCACCGGCACGGACATGCGGGATGCGATGCGCCAGGTACGGGCCGCCTTGCAGTTCGGACCCGGGACCGTGGGCCTCGTCACGCCCGACGCCCAGAGCCTGACCGAGGCGCTGGCGGCTCTGGCAAAACGTCGCCTGGTGCTGGTCGACACGGCGGGCATCGGTCAGCGCGACCCCCGCCTGCCGGAACAACTCAGGCGCCTGGCGGCCACCGACACCGGCGTCACCACCCTCCTTGCCCTGCCCGCGAACACGGCCTCAAGTGCAATGCAGGAAATTGTGGACCCGTTCCGGACAGCTCAACCGGCCGGGTGCATCCTGACCAAGACCGACGAGGCCACGTCGCTTGGGGGCGCCCTCTCGGTCCTGATTCGTGGCGGGCTGAAGCTGGCCTACGTCGCGAACGGCCAGCGCGTTCCCGAGGACTTGCACCTGATGCGTAACCGGCAAACCTGGTTGGCCAAGATGGTGGTCGAGCTCATGCGGCGCGACAGCCGCGTAATCGACGTCGACACGCTGGCGCGAAATTTCTCGGAGGTTGCAACCCATGCTTACGCGTGAAGCCCAGCACGTCATCGACCAGGCCGAAGGCCTGCGACGACAGCACCACCAGAGGCCGGTCAAGGTTCTCACCGTTACCAGTGGCAAGGGCGGAGTCGGCAAGACCAACATCTGTGCCAACCTCGCCATAGCGATGTCCATGCTCGGGCGCCGCGTGATGCTGCTCGATGCCGACCTGGGCCTGGCCAACGTCGACGCGCTGCTGGGCCTCCATTCATCGCATTCGCTGGCCGATGTTCTCAAGGGTCAGCGCACGCTTCAGGAAGTGATCGTGACAGGTCCGGCGGGAGTGCGGGTAATCCCCGGTGCCTCGGGCCTCTCCGAGATGGCCAACATGAACTCGGCCCAGCACGCCGGCATCATCAATGCTTTTAGCGAGCTCACCGAGGATCTGGATACCCTGCTCGTGGACACGGCTGCCGGGATTTCGGAGAGCGTACTGCGCTTCTGTGAAGCGGGGAATGAGGTGCTGGTGGTGGTCTGTGACGAACCGACCTCCATTGCGAGCGCCTATGCCCTGATCAAGGTCCTGAGCACCGAACGCAACGTGTCCCGTTTCCGGATAATCACGAACATGACCCGCCAGGGGGGCGACGGTCGCAGCCTGTTCGAGAAACTCCTGCGGGTGTCGGAACGCTTTCTCCAGGTCACGCTGGATCATGCCGGCAGCGTGCCCTACGACGATCGGGTCTGGCGGGCAGTGCAACTGCAGACACCTTTTGTGACGGCGTTCCCGACCAGTCTTGCCGCAGCTGCTCTCAAAAAGCTCGCCCACCGTGCCGATAACTGGGAGGGGCCCCGGGCAGCGCGCGGCAATATCGAATTTTTCGTTGAGCGACTGCTCCGTCCCGGCAACGGAGCGAATGGGCGCGAGCACGCTACGGCATGACTCTGGCAAATCGCTACGTCACGGCCGCAGGGCAATCGCCCGACGCGCTTGTTCAGGAATACGCACCGCTTGTAAAGCGGATTGCGAACCACCTGCGCGGGCGACTGCCCGATGGCGTGAATCAGGACGACCTTATCCAGGTGGGACTGATTGCGTTGCTGGAAGCGGCACGGCGGTACTCGCCGGCGAAAGGGGCAAGTTTTGAAACGTATGCGGGAATCCGCGTGCGTGGCGCGATGCTCGACGAGGTTCGCAGCAGTGACTGGACGCCTCGCTCGGTCTATCGCAGGCAACGGGAACTGACGGCGGCGATACAAGCAGTGGAAAATCGAACAGGCAAGCCGGCAGAAGCACGGGAGATTGCGACCGAAATGGGTCTCTCCCTGGAGGAGTACTTCCGCCTGGTGACATCAGCGGCAGCACACCGCCTCTTCAGCCTGGACCAGGAGGGCGAGGATGGCGACACGACCGCCTACCAGGTTCATGATCCGGACTCCGAGCCGTGCGCTGAACTCGAAACGGATGACTTTCGCCAGGCGCTGACCGATGCCATACGCGCGCTCCCCGAGCGCGAAGCCCTGGTGATGTCCCTGTACTACGAGGAGGAACTGAACCTGAAGGAGATTGGCGACGTGCTTGGCGTTACCGAGTCCCGTGTTTGCCAGATCCACGGCCAGGCGCTCGCGCGCGTTCGCGCCCGCATCCACGAAGTAGTTTCCGGCACTGCATCGACAACGCCCTGACCCTCTGAAACCGGAACACACGATGAGTGAGCCACGACCATGACACAGGTACCCGATCACATCCTGCAGCGTCTGCGGACCTGCACAAACTTTCCCACCCCGCCTCCCGTAGCACTGGAGGTCCTGCGTCTGGCGCAGGACCCGGAGATCGAACTCGGGCGGGTGGCAGACGCCGTCAGCGCCGACCCGGCCATCGCCGCCAAGGTGATGCGAATCGCCAACTCCGCGATGTATGCAAGGCGCCGGCAAAGCTCCAACCTGCGCCAGGCCCTGATCACACTCGGCCTCAACGCCACACTGACGCTGGCCTTAAGCTTCACGCTGGTGTCGGCGCTGAACAAGCCGGCCGGTGGTTTCAACTTCCAGGCCTACTGGCGGCGCACGATTCTCTCGGCTGCGTGGGGCAAGCTGCTGGCAACCGAGCTGGGCCGCCGGGATGCCGAGGAAGTATTCCTCGCCTCATTGCTCCAGGACCTGGGAATGCTGGTGATCGACAAGCTGTGGCCCGAGGTCTACGAAGGGATTGCTCCCTTCAAGATCGAGCACGCGCGAATCTGCCAGCACGAACAGAACTGTATCGACAGCGACCACCGCTCCATTGGCGCCGCCCTGCTGAAGATCTGGAACATGCCCTCTGTTCTTGTGCAGGCTGTACAACACAGCCATGACCCGAGCGCAGCCGGTGTCGATGGCGAAGACAAGCCCTTTGTCCGGGCCGTTGCGCTGTCCGGGGAACTCAGTGACGTCTGGCTCGGCGCCCGCAATGACCAGACCCTGTGGCGGGTGGGTCAGCAGGCCCACAAGTACCTGGGGATTCAGCCCAATCGCCTGGGTGAACTGTTTGACCATGTGCGCGAACAGTTGCCGGTGGCCGAAGAACTGTTCCAGATGGATCTGTACGACGCAGGCCAGTTACAGGACATCACGGATGCGGCCAAGGAAACGTTGATGGTGCATAACCTGCGCCAGATCGGCAAGAGAGAGGATCTGGAGGAGAGCAAGAAACAGCTGGAGGAAGAGAACAGCGAACTCAAGGTCGAGAATGTGCGGGACCCTCTGACCAACGCGCACAATCGCCGCTACTTTGAGATGACTCTGGCCCGGGAGTTCGAGACGGCATCGAAACACGCGTGGCCACTGTCCGTAGTCTTCGTGGATATCGACAGGTTCAAACAGGTCAATGACGGCTTCGGACACCAGACCGGTGACGCGATACTGCAGACCGTCGCCGACCTGCTGCGGGACAGTCTGCGGGATTCCGACATCGTCGCCCGTTTCGGTGGTGACGAATTCGTGCTGCTGCTGCCGGGCACGGATGCTGTCCAGGCGGATCAGGTCGGCACACGGGTCTGCGAGGGTATCCGTGCCCGATCGATTCAGGCGACGGATGGCCGACGCGTGGGAGTCACGCTGTCACTCGGTGTTGCAACCTGCGATTCGCAGAGCAAGTTCGACAGCCCGAAGGCGTTGCTCGCGGCGGCGGACTCTGCCCTTTACCACTCCAAGCGCGAAGGCCGGAACCGGCACACCTGCTACGAGACGATCCAGGCTGCCTAGATGCCGAAGCGCTTCATCTTCTCGGCAAGCGTGGTGCGGCGCACCTGGAGCTTTTCGGCCGCGTGCGCAATGACGCCGTCCGTGTCGTGCAGGGCACGGCGAATCAATGAGACCTCGATCTTCTCCAGGTAATCCTTGAGCGGCAGGCCGTCGGCAGGAAACTCGATGTCCTGGGGCTGAGGCCCGGAGGCGCGAGTGGCTGCCACTTCCTGGCGGTCCGATTCCCGCAGCGGTGCCGTCGCCGTGTAGCGGGTTGGCAGCTGCGGAATGTCCACGGCAGCGTCCGGATACAGCACGCACAGTCGTTCGAGCAGGTTGGCGAGTTCCCGGATATTGCCTGGCCAGCCGTAGTGCTTGAGGATGCGGACGGCGCCCGGTGTTATTTGCACCGGCGACAGGCCCGTTGCGCGGCACCGTTCGAGAATGTTTCCGATCAGGTCCGATAAATCCTCGAGCCGCTCGCGGAGCGGCGGCAGCTCGATGGGAAAAACGTTCAACCGGTAATAGAGATCTTCGCGGAAGCTGCCATCGCGGATAGCCGCTTCCAGGTTGCGATGGGTCGCCGCAATGATTCGTACGTCGCACTGGCGCTGCTTGTTGCTGCCGACCCGTTCGTAGATCCGCTCCTGCAGTACCCGCAGGAGCTTGACCTGCATCGGCAGGCTCATGTCGCCGATCTCGTCCAGGAACAGTGTGCCACCCTCGGCCGCCTCGAAGCGGCCGATGCGTGTCGAGATGGCGCCGGTGAAGGCCCCCTTCTCATGGCCAAACAACTCGCTTTCCAGCAGATCGGCCGGAATGGCGCCACAATTCACGGGGACGAAGGCCTTGTCGGCGCGGGGCGACATACCGTGCACATAGCGCGCGGCCCATTCCTTGCCGGTCCCGGATTCGCCGGTAATGAGAACGCTGGTATTAAAGGTGGCGACCTGCTCGATGAGCCGCCGGACATTGGTCATCCGGGTGCTGTGGCCGGTCGGGTAATAACCGGGCACCGCCGGGCCGGGCGTCTCTGCGGTCGTTTGGCCTGGCGCGGATTTGACCGCTGCGGAAGTGGAGTTCATGCGTCTCGATCAGGTGCCCTGCGAAAGTTGCGGCTATGATCGGGGTCGAGCCGGACCGAAGTCAAACAAAACGCCAATTTTCCGTCGCAGGACCGATGCCCTCACCCTCCCTCGCCATCCACAGCAAGCTGGCCGACGTCGGCACCACTATCTTCACTGTGATGTCCCAGCTGGCGGCTGAGCACGGTGCCATCAACCTGTCGCAGGGCTTTCCCGACTTCCCGGCCCCGGCCGGTCTTCTGGACCGGGTCAATCACCATCTCCGCGCCGGGAACAACCAGTACGCGCCCATGGGCGGGCTGCCGGCCCTGCAGCAGCAGATCGCCCGCAAGACCCTCGCCCTGTACGGCCGGCAGGTCGATCCCGACAGCGAAGTCACAGTGACCTCCGGAGCCACCGAGGCACTCTTTTGTGCCATTGAAGCGGTCGTGCAACCCGGTGATGAAGTGCTGTGCCTGGATCCGGCCTACGACTCCTACGACCCGGCCATCCGCCTCGCCGGTGGCCATGCCGTGCACGTGCCGCTGTGCGAACCGGCGTTCAGCGTCGACTGGGACCGGGTCCGTGCGGCCATCACGTCGCGCACCCGCCTGCTCATTCTCAACTCCCCGCACAACCCGACCGGCGCGGTGCTGTCCGCGGCAGATATCGTCGCGCTGACTGAACTCGTCCGCGATACACGGCTGCTTCTGCTCAGCGACGAGGTCTACGAGCACATCATCTTCGACGGCCATCGGCACGAGAGCCTGCTGCGCCACCCGGAACTGGCGGAGCGCAGTCTCGTGGTGTCGTCATTCGGCAAGACCTACCACGCAACGGGCTGGAAGATCGGTTATTGCGTGGCGCCCGAGGCGCTCACCCGGGAATTCCGCCGCGTGCACCAGTTCGTGCAGTTCTGTGTCGTCACGCCAATGCAGTGGGCCCTGGCCGACTTCCTGGAAAGCGACCCCGGTCACTATCTGGGCCTGCCGTCGTTCTACCAGGCCAAGCGCGACATGTTCTGCGCCCTGCTGGCGGGCTCGCGCTTCAGCTTCACGCCGTCTGCCGGCACCTACTTCCAGTTGCTCGACTACAGCCGGATCACGACCGAGCCCGACGTGGATTACGCCCGGCGACTCACCCGCGAGGCCGGCGTGGCCTGCATTCCGGTGTCCGTCTTTTACGCCAGACCGATCAGCACGCCGCTGTTGCGCTTCTGCTTCGCCAAGGACCCGGCCACGCTGGAACGCGCTGCGGACATCCTGTGCAGGATCTGACCATCACCTTGTTTCAGTCCGGCTGGGCCACCCCGGATCCCTGTAGACTGATATTACTTGCCAACAGGAGCACCAGACCATGACCTACGCCGCGATCACGGGCTGGGGCAAGTGCATGCCACCGGCCGTACTCACTAACGCGGATATCGCGACCTTTCTCACCACCACCGACGACTGGATCGTCTCCCGCACCGGAATGCGCGAGCGCCGCATCTCCCACGTGCCGGCAATCGAGCTCGCCACGGTGGCCAGCGCCCGCGCGCTGGCCTGCGCCGGGCTTCGCAGCGAGGAGCTGGACCTCATCGTCTACGGCAGCTGCAGCAGCGACGAGCAGGTGCCGAACAGCGCCTCCGGCGTGCAGGTCGGGCTCGGCGCCGTGAACGCCGGCGCCATGGACGTCAACACGGCCTGCACGAGCTTTCTCTACGGATTGTCCACCGCCACGGCCATGATCCGCGCAGGCTCGATCCGTCGCGCCCTCGTGATCGGCGTCGAACTGATCTCGCCCTACATGGACTGGGAAAACAGAAACGTCGCCGTCCTGTTTGGCGACGGTGCGGCCGCCGTCGTCCTCGAAGCCTCCGACCAGCCCGAGGGCCTCATCGCAGATCAGCTCGGTTGCTATGCCGATGCCCGGCACATCCTGCGGGTGCGCGGCATGGGCTGCACCTACGCGAATCGCGGGGTCTTCCTGGGCGACACGCTGTGGGACTTCGACGGCCAGGAGATCTTTGAGAAAGCCGTCCGCGGCATGACAGAGGCCTCGGAACGCGTCCTCGACAAAGCCGGTTTCACTGCCGAGCAGGTGGACCTCGTGGTGCCCCACCAGGCCAACCTGCGCATCATCGAGTCGGTCGCCAAACACGTCCGGATTCCGATGAGCAAGGTATTCCTGACTCTGGAGCGCTACGCGAACATGTCGGCGGCCACCGTGCCCGTCGCACTGGTGGAAGCCCTGGAGGCCGGCGCTGTGCAGCCCGGCAGCCTGCTGCTCATGCCCGGGTTTGGCGGCGGCCTCACGCTCTGCTCCCATCTGGTGCGCTGGGGCCAGCGGATCACGCCCCTCGGCACGAGTGCGGCCGCGCTGCCACCTGTTGAGCGGAGCGCCCTGGAGCTCGTGAACGAGATTCGTGCCCATCGAAGCCGCAGGGACCAGTCCCAGCCGGGACTGATGTCGCCGCGATTTGCCGAGCAATACCTGCCGGGCGGTCAGCGCTGAATTTCGCGACGGCGGGGAGCGACCATGGCAAGCGAAAGTCCCTGTTTCATAGGGAATTGCGGACGCCTGAGGAATGGTCCCCGGGCGGGCGGGGATCGGCCCTTTGTGCCTCGCCTGAGGTTGGTATAAAATATTATACGTAAAGGTGCT